>JAHEJH010000050.1 GCA_024638905.1 Luminiphilus sp. | reverse complement strand
CCCTCGCGGTCAGCGAGCCGCGCGCCCGCGGCATCGGCACGGTATTCCCGGTAACGGGAAAACCACATGACGATCATGCTGGCAAGAATGCCCAACACAATCTCGGCGACAATCGTCACGACAAAGTAACCGATGCCATAACCACGCTCTGTCTTGAAGACGACGCGGTCCACGGTGTGTCCAATAATGCGGGCAAAGAACATGACGAAGGTGTTCACCACGCCCTGCACCAAAGACAGTGTAATCATGTCTCCGTTGGCGACATGGCCGATTTCGTGGGCCAGCACCGCGCGCGCTTCTCGTTCCTCGAAACGTCTTAACAAACCGCTACTGACCGCCACTAACGCATTATTGCGATTCCAGCCGGTTGCAAAGGCATTGGCTGCATCCGAGGGGAAGATGCCGACTTCCGGCATCCCAATGCCGGCGTCGTCCGCCAGCGATTTAACGGTATCAAGTAGCCATTGTTCTTCGTTATTACGGGGGGTCCCGATAAGCTGGGTGCCCGTGCCGCGCTTAGCCATGAACTTGGACAGCAGCAGTGAAATCAGGGAGCCGCTCATGCCGAATAGTCCACAGAACACCAACAGGCTGCTGAGGTTCAGATCGACGCCGTTGTTGGTGAGGATGCCCTCGAGGCCCAGCAGGTTGAAAATGACGCTGACCAGCACGAGGACCGCGAGATTGGTCGCCAGAAACAACAGAATTCTCATCTTGTGCGCTCCAGAAAAAACACCGCATGCTCAGTCATTAATGGGGTCTTCCTCATCGTTTTCAAGGTCGCCGCCCTTATCGGGTTTGGGTACAGGGTGCGGGCTAATTTCCAGATTTTTGGGGAGCTGATCCTCCGTTTCGGTCAACATCACTTCGCCCCGAAGATCGGTGTTTTGAGAGCCCAGCTCGAACAGGGTATTCACGGCTTCATCCCTGTGAGTCCAGCAGGCTACCTGCCCAGCCCGTCCTCCCTTGACCCAACTACCCGACTTGCCCCAGTAGTGGCCCAACTGGTTGCGTATGACAAACGCACCGCTCATGGTCTCGCTCCTTTACGCGTCGCTCTGGCTCCGCCGAATACCCACCTCGGCAATCTATGACCGCTCAATCGATTAAAAAATCCTTGGCTTCGTTTATTTTCGCCGCCAGATAGTCGTTCCCCCCGCGATCCGGGTGCAGCTTCTGAATCAGTGCGCGATGTGCCGCGACGATGTCCTCCTCGCTGGCCGCCTCTCCAAGCCCAAGCACCGCGAGGGCCTCCGCCCGCGTCAGACCGGTCGCGTTGGCGGAGCCCGCATGGGTGTTGTGCTCGGTATGACCCGCGTCATCGGGGAATCTCTGCTCAAGATAGCTGCCCAACAGCTGCGCGGAGTCGGCATCTTCTTGCTGGCAGAACGCCATCAAGTCATCGAGTTGCTCGCGATCCAGTTCTTCGAGCAGCCAGTCCCGATAGGTGCCCTCGAGTACCACGCCACTCAGATCGCCGCTGTCATGATCGAGCGTCATTTTCAGGATGCGCGATGACACCTCGGATTGTTTTCCTGCTGCATGGGTGTTTTGACCGCGCAACCCTCCCAGCATGGGCAGAATGCGGATGAGCAGAGGCAACGTTTGACGGGCAAGTACTAGGGCTCCGGTCACTGCGGCACCGATCCAGTGCATCTTGCCCATGAGGGTCAGGATGATGACCCCGACAACGGCGCTGCCGAGGATAATCTGTAGGTACGCGCCGCGCCGTTTGTGTGGCGGTTGTCGCTGGGCACGTCGGATCAAAATGATCAGGGTCAGGGCGACGGCGAGAAGCAAAATCATTCTTGGCACGTGACTGAGGGTTCCTGTGTCGTGGGTCTACTAGGCAACGGATTCGTAATGATATCGGTTTTGGTGCAGCGCTACGGTCCTTTTTCCAACTCTTCCAGTAGCAGTCGATCGCCGGCAGTGCCGCTGTCCCGGAGCGCTTTCAGTCCGCCGCGCGCGAAACGCGCCACGGCACCCAAAAGGTGTCGTAAACGATCGGCACTGCTGGCATCAAACGGCACGGTGGCGCCGCCACTGATCTGAGCCATGCGCTGGAAGACGGCGCGGGCGGTGGCGTCGTTGCCTTCCTGAAATAGAAATAGCGGCAGTTTTTTGATGCCGCACTGCCCAGCAAGTGACAATAGGGGTTCCGGTGCTTCCTCGCAGGCATCACCGACGAAGATGAGCGCGCGAATGGGCTGCGACGCAGACCCCGCGGCCAGCGCATGTTCTAGCACTGTGCTGATCTGCGTGATGCCGGCTTCACAGGTCACGCCGCTCATCTGGTCGAGTAGCGCGCCCGGTTCGGTGAGCCAGTGGCTAGACTGGAACTGGCCCATGCCCCGGTAATAGCAAAGCTGAACCGCCAATGAAGTGGCTTCTGCCGCGGCGCTAAACAGTTCGCTATGCAGTGCTTTTGCCTGCACCCAGGTTGGCTCGCGGCTTGCGGTGGCGTCGAGGGCAAAGATCAGGCGTGCCTGGCGTTGCGTGACCGCCTGAATGGCCCGGGTTTGTCTTAAGAACGTCGCGACGTCGCCCGAGCGGGGGCGGTCAAGATCTTTTGGAATGAGAGTGCCCTAGGACGCGCGGGGCGCGAGCAGTCCGCGATCGCGGAGCTCGCGAAGATAGTGGCGTCGGCTTGCCAGCTCGGAGACCACTGCGTCGAGCGCCTCCTGGTCGAGTGTCAGGCGGTTACCGTCGCGATCGCCGCTGACCAACTCCATGAGTTTGCGGCTTGAGAAGTCACCCGCATTGAAGGGTTCGCGTTTTGTCTGTGTCATCATGTTTTCCTCCCCCGCCACCTGCGTACGCAGGCTTTCCTGTCGGGCGGCCACCACTTGTGCAGCCTCATTCCCCGGGCGGGATTCACTGTCAGTCGTCAAAATAGCCGGCTATTATGACAAAAATACGGGAGCACCTGCCACTGGGCGGATTATTGAGGTAAAAACATGAATTGGATGGATATTCGCAGGAAGCACGCGCTGCCGGATGCAGATAGCGCCTTGCCAGGCCGGGCCGAGGCGATGCCGATCACAGATTGGCATGCCGTATTGGATGTGCCGTTGCTACCGCCTTATGCGGCGCACCTCGAGCAGGCGCTGTTTGGTATGGGCTGCTTTTGGGGAGTAGAGCGTCTGTTTTGGCAGCTTCCCGGGGCCGTTACCACTGCGGTCGGCTACGCCGCAGGCCAGACACCGAACCCGACTTACAAAGAAGTGTGTAGCGGCCAGACGGGGCACAACGAGGTTGTGCTGGTGGTTTTTGATCCTGTAGACGTCAGCTACGAAACGCTCCTCGGGGTTTTTTGGGAAAATCATGATCCCACTCAGGGTATGCGTCAGGGCAATGATTGGGGTACCCAGTATCGTTCGGGTATTTATTGCCACGGCGACGCACAGGAGACCGCAGCGCGGGCCAGCCTCGACGCCTATCAGCCTGCGTTGACTTCAGCGGGCTACGGCGACATCACCACAGAAATTCTGCCCGCCCCGAAGTTTTATTTTGCCGAGGACTACCATCAGCAGTATCTGCATAAAAATCCGGCCGGATATTGCGGCATGGGTGGGACCGGTGTCGTGTGTCCGATCGCCACGGGCGTCGCGTCACAAGCAGGGCACTAGCGCGCGAGCAGATTGACTCAGCGCAGCGGTGACCGCCGTATCAACGCTCAGTATCCGGTCGCTTAAACGCACGGCTTGGGCTCCCATAGACTGCGCCAGTTCGACCTCGTAGGGAATAAAACCGCCCTCCGGGCCCAGCATGATCAGCCCTTCGCCTGACTGAGTTGCCAGCGCCTCGGGTGCACCGGGGTGCGCGATCCAACACGCTCCCGATCCGAGGAGTCCCGGTAGCTGGTCCTCAATAAACGGTTTGAAGCGCGGGTGCAGATGAACCTGCGGCAATACGGTATCCCCTGCGCGCTGCAGCCCGGCAGTCAGTGCCGCGTCGACGCGATCAGGTCGCAAGAGTGGACTCTGCCAGTAACTTTTCTCCACGCGTGCGCTGTTGATCAAATAAACGTGAGCGACCCCCATTTCAGCTGCCGTCCGGAATACTCTACGCAGCATTTTCGGCCGGGGGAGAGCCAGGATGAGGTCACAGGGGTGCCGGGGCAGGGGAGGATCGACGAGGTCAACCTGAAGGTGGGTGTGCTCGTCAGACAGTTTGACCACCGTGCCGCTGCCCCTCAGCCCACCCAGCAACCCTACTCGCAAGGACTCACCCATCTGCGCCTTAAGGATGCCGCGGATGTGCTCGTGACGACGGTCGTCTAGGCACACTGTGTTCTCGTCGAGCCAGTCCTCGGGCGCGAGCAAAATAATATTCATGGATGACTGGCGACGCTCATGACACCCATAGGTCGTATTCATCGGCATCGGTAATCTCAGCCTCCACCAGCTCGCCCGGCTGAAATTCGGTCACACCCGGCAGATGCACCACGCCATCGATCTCGGGTGCGTCAGCTCGCGTCCGACCCGTTGATCCCTCGTCCGATACCGTGTCGATCAGAATCTGTTGCGTCGTACCCACTTTGCGCTGGAGCTTGCTGGCGCTGATCGACTGTTGGAGCGCCATGAACTGCTCCCAGCGATCCGCTTTAATCTCTTCAGGCACGGGGTCGGGCAGCTCGTTCGCCGCGGCGCCTTTAACAGCCGAGTATTGGAAGCAGCCAACACGATCTAGCTGTGCCGTCTCGATAAATTGGAGTAGCGTCTCAAACTCAGCCTCGGTCTCTCCGGGGTAGCCCACAATGAAGGTGGAGCGGATGGTCAGATCGGGGCACAGGTCCCGCCAGCGGGCGATCCGATCCAGCGTTTTCTCTGTCGCCGCGGGCCGCTTCATGCGCTGCAACACGCTTTGAGCGCCGTGCTGGAGCGGCATGTCGATATAGGGGAGCAGCTTGCCCTCGGCCATCATGGGAATCAGCGCATCAACATGGGGGTAGGGGTACACGTAGTGCAGACGAACCCAGATGCCGAGCTCTGACAGCGCGGAGGCCAGGCTCTCCAGATTCGATTTCAGTGGTCGGCCTTGCCAAAAGTCGGTCTGATATTTGAGGTCAACGCCGTAGGCGCTCGTGTCCTGGGATACGACCAGCAGTTCGCGCACGCCAGCTCGCACCAAGCCTTCGGCTTCATCCATCACCGAGCCAATGGGGCGACTGACCAGATCCCCGCGAATACTGGGGATGATGCAGAACCGGCAGCGGTGGTTACAGCCCTCGCTGATCTTGAGATAGGCATAGTGTCGCGGCGTCAGTTTGACGCCTTGAGCCGGAATGAGGTCAACCAGCGGGTCTGGCTGGTGACGATTCGGCAGCACCTCTCGCACCGTCCCCAATACCTCTTCGTAGGCGGCCGGGCCGCTGATGCCCAGCACTTTGGGGTGTCGGGCGCGAATGGTTTCGGCGTCCTCGCCACGACCCATGCAACCCGTGACCAGCACCCGACCGTTCTCGCTGATGGCCTCGCCAATCGCCTCGAGACTCTCCTCCTTGGCGGCATCGATAAACCCGCAGGTGTTGACGATGACCACTCCCGCGTCCTCGTAGTGAGGGGTAATTTCGTATCCCTCTATGCGGAGCTGGGTCAGGATCCGCTCGGAGTCGACCAGCGCTTTGGGGCAACCCAACGAGATGAAGCCGACCTTTTCGCCGCCCTCAGTCTCTGCTGTACCTACGTTCGAATGCGTCATCGTCTCACGCCTTGATAGAGCTATCGCTACTGTGGGTGCGAATACGCAGTTCCGCCCGCAACAGACTCAATAATTCCAGGGTTTCCTCGCGATTAAGGAAGTCACCGATCCGGGTCTCGGATGAGCGGTCATGTACCGATAGCTCGGGGCCCTGCCAATGGTGGGTCTCGGGTACCACGCGCAGGGAGGATTCCTCCCGCGTAAAACGCCAGCTGCGTTTTGGCACGAAATAGCCTTTATCAATTGTGATGAGCTCGTCGGTCAGGCGAATAACGTGCCGATACTCGAGCTTCCAGTTGACCCAGTACAACGCGCCGGCCAGTGCGGTTAGCTCAAGGCCTGCCAGTGGTAAAATAGGCCATGCGCCCAGGAGCGCAAAAGCAATCCCCGCGCCCAGCGACGGCACCGCCAGCGCGGCGAGCAGCCACAGGTTATGGCGCCAGGTCGCAGAGTGGTTCGGTTTGACCACAATCACTTTTTCCTGACCCGCTTGATTGACGAGGACCACGTCGCTCTCCGGATAACGCGAGAGCGCATGGTAATGCATCTCGCCAATACCTCGGAATGCAAACTTACGATGGATAGAAAGCGGCAGGTGCCGGGGAGTGGGCGGTCAACATGTCTCCCGATAGCGGGTGGCTAAATCGCAGTGATGTTGCATGCAACAACAGTCGAGGTGCTGCATTCAGCACGGCGTCGGGGGCATAGAAATCGCAGCCCAAAATGGGGTGCCCGATCTCTCTCATATGGATCCGCAGCTGGTGCGATCGACCGGTCACGGGGGTGAGTGCCAGTAGCGAGCTGTTGTCGTCACGACTCAGTACTTTCCAGCACGTTAAAGATTGCTTTCCCGTCTCAAAACAGACTTTTTGTTTGGGTCGGTTGGGCCAGTCGGCGATCAGTGGCAGATCGCATTCGCCGACATCCTCGGCGACGTGACCCGCGACCCGAGCGATGTAGGTTTTATCGATTCTGCGTTCCTGGAACTGGCGCGCGAGCCGCGACAGCGCCTCGCGGTGGCGGGGAATGACCATCACACCCGAGGTGTCGAGATCCAAGCGATGGACGGCGGAGACACCCGGATAGCGAACGCTGAGTCGATTAAGCAGGCAGTCGTGATTCAGTGGATGGCGGCCGGGCACGCTCAATAGCA
>JAHEJH010000048.1 GCA_024638905.1 Luminiphilus sp. | reverse complement strand
CCAATCACGTAAATCCAAAGCTGCAAACTATTAGTTGCCAATGACGACAACTACGGTGCACAACTGGCTGCGTAAGTAGCCCTTTGTAACACCATCCAGGTGCTTCGGCCCTGGCGGTCTTAAGTAAGGTGCCAGTACCGCGCTTTTGACTGTCATATAGAACTGGATCGCAGTGGCTGATGTCTCGGCTGTCACGGTTAAATTTTTCGAGAATCGCGGTCAACGTCCTGACCGTTGGGCTGTTGTCCGTTAAATCAATTAACGGAAACTAAGCATGTAGAGCCAAAGGCAGAGTGCTGGCGGACGCGGGTTCAACTCCCGCCGCCTCCACCAACAAACAGAAAGGCCACCCACCGGGTGGTCTTTTTGTTTTTCCGGCGAGACAGCTGAACCTGCGCCTGTAAGGCGCGGGTGGCCGAAGCGAAGCGGAGGTCTGTCGAGCGACAGCGAAGACTCAAACTCCCGCCGCCTCCACCATAAAACAGAAAAGGTCACCTTCATGTGGCCTTTTTTGTTTTAAGCGGCTGTGACGGCTGAAGCCGCGCCCACGAAGCCTGTCTGGTGCGAGCAGGCATTTACCGCTTAGAAAATTGGCACCGGCGTCCAAATAAAGTTAAGGGCGATCCAGTCGCCCTGAAGCCGCGCCTTGCCCTCGTACTCCTTGACATAACGGAGCGACACATTGAGCTGCGGTGTAAACCAGTACGCCGCTTCCACTCCAAAGGCATGCACTTGGCCCTTCGCATTGGGATCCAGCGCCAACTCAGTCATCGTCGGTCTCTTGTCTTTCTCGATCTGCCACTGGCTATAGCCTGAGATACCCACTTCGATTCGTTGGCTCAAGTACTGGCTATACCCATATTCCAGAGACACGTGGTCTCCCGGCGTGATATCCGTATCTTCTTGCTCGCCATGAAACTCGTAGGTCACCGCAAACTCCAGCGCTGATGCGCGCGCCTCGTCCAAATACCAGTAAGCTGAACTCTGGAGCTGGCCTGTCCAGAACCCCAGACCAATGCTGTCGCCGTCTTCCGCATCGTATTTACCTGTGGGCAGGTATGCTCCTGCACCGAAGGCAAGGTCATAGCGCTCTCCCTGCCATCCCAACCAAATGGGCTGTACAAAGGTGTCACCCATGCCAATGGCGTCGTCGTCGGTATTGCCGATTTGGTCCAGCACCGAAAGCTTTGCCGCCACAGAGCTCTTGCCGAAGTTGGGCGCCACATAAAAGGCGTAGTTCGCACCCAAGATTGTTTTGGAGGTTGACCACAGAAACACCGGTGCAATCGCTAACACATCGACATCGGTTTCAAGCTCGACTTCGCCGCCTTCAGACTCAAAGTCCAGGCGCTTGTTACCGTCGCCATCAACGTAGCGATCTGCCTCGTAATAAGCGTTGTACTGCGCATAGAAAAAGCCTGGCACAGGAGGAACGGCCAGGTCTCGTATGCTCACCACACCGGGCGCGTAGTGCCCCATTGTTCTAGCCTGAGCCATCGATATGCTGCATATCAGCGCCATCGCGACGAGACCTGACACACTAACTTTCATAGGAATCCTCTGGAGAACCAATTTTCAAATGCCTTATGCGCGGCTCAAAATTCAAGTCGGGAAAACAAAAATGATATTGAGTCTGACACCCCATCCTTCCGGTCCCATCTCACTGGACTCAGCCCAGTAACGAAGCCCTCCACCCACCTGCATAATTTGATTGCCCACCTTCATCAGTTGATTGGCACCGAAGTTGATGGGTACAGACCAGTCCTTGGTATCCCAGTTGTAGGTGGACTCTGTGTTGAGATAGTAGGTGAGCTTTTTAGGCGTAATGTAGGAGACGAAGGGCTGAACAAATGAGGCGTTGATCTCCGTTTTATCTTCCTTTGCAAACGACCACATGTGATTCGCCAGCGCACCGTAGGTCCACGGGCCACTCTGTTTTAAAACCAGCCCGGTTGGGCCGGCAGCCCAAGCCTCGGGGCCCAAGGTATCCTTGGTGGAAGTGGGGAGATTAATGACCGGTCCAACGCCCCAGATCAAACCGCCATCGGTCGGCTTTTTGGGCGAGAAAAACACGCTCTGAACAATATCTCCAATCCCACTCTCGCTCACCCCCGGGATGGGCACGTCGGACTGTTTGACGACGGGCACGATCGTTCTGGAGATCATGTTCCAGTCATCGTTGAGGGATATCGGTATCACCGGCTGGACATTGGTCCGCCAAACCGAGCCTTCATCATTCAGCCCGTAGTTATGGTCGTAGTTAATCTGTATTGGCACGCTAATCAACGAGGCCACAGGGTTAGCCAGCTTTTGCGCGATCGCTGCAGCCGCTGCAGCCTGCGCTTCAGCATCGGAAGCATCTTGGGATGCGCCACTCGTTTGTTCGGCGGTGACGTCTTCTTCGGAAATAGCCTCGTCGGCGTTCTGCGCAGCCACGTGTTGTCCGACAAACGCCAGTGCAAGGAATGCCAGTAAAAAGGGCCGAATGCGATTCAACATTGTTGGGTTTTCCTTATGCATAGAGAAGGGTCAGCAATGATCCGAACACCCCAGCGGTGCCGCGTAAAGGCACAAAAAGGCCACCCGGTGGGTGGCCTTTTTACTGGGAGCTTTAATAAAGCCCTCTAAGTGTGGCTTATTCTATAGCGATGACTACCTGATGAATGGTGCCGGTAAAGCGCGTCTCCTCCGGCCCAACGCCAATGTCCTCAGCTACCGGGGTCTGATTATCTAGACCCACATCCGCGGTCTCATCCGCCGAGAAAATGAGGGGCTGAGTTCGACCAATACGGCCAGACGCTACCTTCTCACCGTTTACTGTGATCGTGGCGTCGCCGCCTTTACCCAAGCCGTCACCGTCGTAATCAAAATCCATCACGATCGTCGCAGGACCCGGAGGAACTGGCTTGTCAGCGGCTACTGTGAAACGCTCGAGACCCAAGAAGTTGTAGGTATAAATAGGTCGGCCGTCCTTCATGTACAGAGACCAGCCACCAAAACGGCCACCCTGTGTCAGGATGACACCCGTCGTACCCTCCTCGACTTCTACGTCCGCAGTGATGGTCTTCGAGGTATTCTTGGAGTTCATGAACACATTCTCCAACATACCGTTCATACCATCGTAAAGCGTGAGTGACTTTCGGTCGCCCAGCAAATCAGGGCGTCCCGCGATAGCAGGATTCACGCGCTCCACTGAACGGTCGTCGATCGGTAGCACGTTGTACTTCTCGGCCTCTGCCATAAAAGTAGCTTCCATCGCTGCCACTCGTTCAGGGTACTGATCAGCCAGATTGTTCACCAAGCTGAAGTCTTCCTTCGCGTTGTAGAGCTCCCAAACGTCATCCTGAAGCGGCTTTTGCTTGCCAGTCTGCCAAGGTGCGCGATGCAGTACACGGGCGAACCAGCCGTCCTGATATAAGGCACGGTTACCAAACATTTCAAAGTACTGAAGCGTGTGCTGCTCAGGCGCGTCAGCATCATTCAAGCTGTACATCAGGCTGCTGCCGGCCATGGGTTCCTGAACCGTTCCATTTACGCTCGTGGGTTCTGGAAGGTTAGCTGCCTCGAGAATGGTCGGTGCAATATCGATCACATGCGAGAACTGGCTGCGAATCTCGCCCTGACTGTCGATACCGTCAGGCCAGTGAACGATCATGCCATTGCGGGTGCCGCCAAAGTCCGAGGCCACTTGCTTGGTCCACTTAAACGGTGCATCGAAGGCCACCGCCCAACCGGCTGACATATGCGGGAAAGTATATTCGCCGCCCCATTCGTCAAGACGCGGCAAAAGATCTTCGACTTTTTCCACCACCTGGTTGAAGTAGGTCATCTCGTTGTACATACCGATGAAGCCACCTTCAGCACTGGTGCCGTTGTCACCCGCAATGTAAATGATGATGGTATTGTCCAACTCGCCAATGTCCTCTACGGCATCTACCAGCCGGCCGACATTCACGTCTGTGTGCTCCATGAATCCGGCAAACACCTCAGCCTGGCGCGCGAAGAGCGCACGATGGTCTTCAGGGAGATCCTCCCAAGCGCTTAGATCCTCTGGGCGATCGGCTAGCTCGGTCGTTTCAGGAATGATGCCCATCTCTTTTTGCTTAGCGACGGTGTCGGTGCGAATCTGATCCCAGCCCTTATCAAACTGACCTTTGTACTTATCAGCCCACTCCTTCGGCACGTGGTGCGGTGCGTGCACTGCACCCGTCGCAAAGTACATATAAAAGGGCTTGTCGGGCGTCATCGACTGCTGCGCCTTCATCCAGCCAATCGCCTGATCCGTCATGTCGTCGGTAAAGTGATACCCCGGAACGTGGGGCGGGTTCACGCGGGTCACACCATCGTAAACCAGCGGGTACCACTGATCGGTCTCACCACCAATAAAGCCATAGAACTTGTCGAAGCCTGAATGCGTTGGCCATCGGTCAAACGGACCGGAGACACTAGTTTCCCAGGCGGCCGTCTCGTGCCACTTGCCGAATGCACCCGTGCTGTACCCATTGAGGCGCATCATCTCGGCCACCGGCGCAACGCGGTTAGGAATCTTTCCGGTGTTGCCCGGAAAAGCGGTCGCCGTCTCCATAATGGAGCCGGTATTAGTCTGGTGATGGTTACGACCTGTTTTCAGTGCATTACGCGTGGGCGAGCACAGTGCCGTCGTGTGGAAGTTGTTATAGCGCAGGCCGCCGGCGGCTAGGCGATCCATCGTGGGCGTATTAATCGGGCCACCGAACGGCGTGGTCGCACCAAAGCCGACATCATCAATCAAGACAATAATGACATTCGGTGCGCCCTCGGGCGCCTCAACCGAGAACAACGGGGGTGTCTCGACATTACGCACGTCGAGCTCCTTGAACTTGGGCGGATCAGGTTCAGCAATAGGAAGGTGGGTACGGTCTACCTCGAAGGCCTGCATACCCGCGGATGCAGTCAACATCGCGACAGACAAACCAACCCTGAGGGTGGCTTTCAAATCAATATCAGTCTTCATACTCAAGGTCCTTAAGTAACCTAGCAAATAACATAACAACCGCCGTCTAGGGCATTGCGCAACGCCGCATTGACAGCGTCGCTCCTCCGAAAACAGGGATAATAGCCAACTAAAGTTACATAAAAACGTCGGTGGGGCCACTACTAAATGGTTTTTCCGACGGAATGGACGGCAAAAAAGACGTTTCGCCTTCTTTGTGTCACTTTTTGCTGATTTTCTCCCCGATGAGATGCTGTGCTGAAAGCAGGTTTACCGGGTTGCCTCCACCACGTAAGCGGCCAGCGCTTCAATCTCGCTCTGACTCAGCTGCGCGCCATAAGCGGGCATCGCACCGACACCCTGTGCAATGGCGCTCTCAACCTGAGCAAGGCTGGGGCTGAGCTGGTTGAGGTTCGGGCCCACGACGCCGCGGGCATTGGCATCGGTGAGGCTATGGCACACACCGCACCCCGGCTGCGCCTGTTGGAGGAACAATTGCTTACCTTCTAGCGCTTTGTCAGACAACGCCAAGCCTGCTACCGATGCGCTGACGGTTTCCGCGCTCGCATAAGCATCCTGTGACGACGCTTTAATTTCAGCTTTGGGCAGCTCTGCCACCGCCTCCACGCGCAATGCGTGATCCTGCCACCCGTTATGGCCATAGCCGCGATGATTGTGGACGGCTGACTTTGGCTGCTGATCACCCTCGGTATCAGTCGCACGGGTCACAAAACGGTGCTCGCCTACCGGTAGGTTGGCTGCGAACTGAAAGGTGCGCCAGGCATCGGGACCCAAGTCAGGGCCCACCCACTCGGCCTGTTGCCAGGTAGCGCCATCGTCAGCCGAAACCTCGACGGCCTCGACACCCCGCTCACCAGAGAAGGCGACCCCATAGAGCGTATTCAACCCAGCCAGCACGGGCGCGCCGTCTGCGCCTGGTCCGTTGAGCCAGGATTTAACAGGCATTCGCCACATCGAGGGCTGCTCCGGGCCCCCGGCCATACCTTCGGGGCGCATGCGATACCCAGACTCCTGAATCTTTGCGCCAGACTCACCAGCAGTGGCCGCCAACTGCCGCACCCATTTAACGTTATTGACGCCGAAGTAGCCCGGCACGACCAACCGCACTGGACCGCCGTGAATCACAGGCAACGGCGCACCGTTCATTTCCCACACCAGCAGGCAATCCTTCAGGCCCTTCTCGATCGGTACCGAGCGCTCGACCACGACGGCATCTTGGTCGACGCCCTCCGGGAGCTCCTCGCCTCCGGTGGCAGTCAAGTAAGCGAGGCCAGACTGCACTCCCCCAAACTGCTCAAAGATGTCGGCTACCGACACACCGGTCCAGAGCACGCAGCCCGCTGCACCCACGCCCCACTGAGAACCAGAGGGGTCATGCGGGAAAAAGTCTCTGCCGTTGCCGGAGCACTGCAGCACCGTGGCGACGGTTCGGCTCTTCATTCTTTTCAGGTCAGCCAGCGTCAGTGAACCTTCTCGCGCACACCCGACCACTTCAAAAGACCAATCATCACCCTGATCAGTGAGCGACGCTGGCGGTGCAGGTAAGTTGTTGCGCACGAATAAATGAGAGGCGGCCGTGATGGGGCCAAATCCAAACTGACTGCGCCGCGTCTCGAGCGCCCAGGGCAAATCGTTGTGGATGATGAAAGCGCCTTCAGCCTTGCTGCCGGGCATAGATCTTGAAGCGCTGGAAAAACTCAACGTGTGACTGGCCGCTGCGACTCCCGCCGCCAGAGACTGTAAAACGAACCGCCTAGTTAGTGTCTTTGCCACCGCTGCTTTCCCCAACTGTTCCGTGCTGCGAGACCTAGCTTAGTCTCTAACGCCTTTTTATTTCACTATCGGATTGCGCAAAAAGCGACAGATCTTC
>JAHEJH010000044.1 GCA_024638905.1 Luminiphilus sp. | reverse complement strand
TCAAAGCGATCTCAGGGTTCGAGGCTGCCTGAATCGTCGATTTGTAACCGGGGCTACCTGTGAAGGCGATTCTGGCGATCGATCAGGGTACGACCGGTACTACGGTTGCTGTGATGAACACCCGTGGGGTGCTACTGGGGAGCGTCAACTACGAGTTCCCCCAGATCTATCCCAAGCCGGGCTGGGTAGAGCACGACCCGGAGGCGATCTGGGCATCGGTCCTCAAAGGTATCCGCGCTGTCTTTCGCAAGGGGCTGTGTAAGCCCGCTGACGTTGCGAGTATTGGTATCACCAACCAACGAGAAACGTCGCTGCTGTGGGAGCGCCGGAGCGGTAAGCCGCTGGGGAATGCGATCGTCTGGCAGTGCCGCCGCACAGCGAGTTTCTGCGAGGGGCTTCGCAAAAAAGGGCTGGAGCCCATGGTGCGCGATCGCACGGGGCTGGTGCTCGATCCCTATTTTTCGGCCAGCAAGTTCCGCTGGTTGCTCAATGACATTGAGGGTGCCAGAGGTCGCGCAAGACGTGGTGACATCGCTGCCGGCACGATTGATTCGTACTTACTCTATCGCCTGACAGGGGGCGCGGTGCATGCCACCGATGTCTCTAATGCCTCACGCACCTCACTGATGAATCTCCGGACGCTGGATTGGGATCCGGAACTGCTCAAGCTGTTCAATGTCCCGAAAAAGCTACTGCCCCAAATCATCCCATCGAGTGGCGACCTGGGCCGCACACAGGGCGTACCCGGGCTGCCGGATGGTGTGCCGATCGCGGGCATTGCCGGCGATCAACAGTCAGCATTGTTTGGACAGGCGGGCTTTGACCGGGGGGCCGCTAAGTGCACGTTTGGCACGGGCTCTTTCATCTTGATGAATACCGGTCAGGACCTTATGCACAGTGATGCTGGCTTGCTCAGCACTGTCGCATGGCAACTGCCCGGTCAAAAGACGCCGGTCTATGCGCTCGAAGGCGGCGCATTTATCTGTGGTGCGGCTGTGCAGTGGCTTCGCGACGAGCTGGGCATTATCAAGCGCGCCTCCGATATCGAGAAGCTCGCCTCACAGGTGCCCGATGCGGGTGGCGTTGAATTTGTGCCGGCCTTGACCGGTTTGGGCGCGCCTCACTGGGATCCCGATGCGCGCGGCGTCATTTCGGGTCTGACCAGAGGTGCGGGTGCGCCTCATATTGCGCGCGCCACGCTCGAAGCCATGGCGCTACAGAACGTCGATATCCTCCGCGCCATGGAGCGCGACCTGGGTCGCCGAATGGTCGACTTGAAAGTTGACGGCGGTGCCGCCGCCAATAATCTGTTGATGCAATTACAGGCAGATTATCTGGGACGAGAAATCATCCGTCCGAAAGTGATTGAAACCACCGTCGCAGGCGCTTGCTTCCTAGCTGGGCTGGGCGTCGGGATTTGGAAGGACACCGAGGCGCTGGCCAAGGTGTGGCGAGCCGATCAACGGTTTCCCTCGCGAATGGGAACGGGCCCGCGGCGCCGGAGGTTGGCATCCTGGCAGCAAGCGGTCAGCCGCGCAAAAACAGCAGGCTGAAGCCTCATGGCAGATATCCTGCGTTTTGAGAAGCCACAAAAACCAAGCCAGACACTCTGTCGAAACGGGCATCACAAGTGGCGCCCGGTCAACAGCGACCCCTTTGCCGTTCATCGTGGCGAACTGATTACCCGTTTTCGCTGCGCGCGCTGCGGCAAGGAAAAAACCAAAGCCACCTGAGGGAGCGCCGCGCTGCTTGGTGGGCCTGCGGTTGGCGGTGCTAGCCAGTCTCTTGTGCGTTCCGCCCCGCCCATCAGTCCGGCCGCAGCGATAGCGGGTGATTTGGGTATTACCACCAGTGGGGAGTAGTGGGTGCTGGCTTGAGTCGATACACTTTGAGCACTGAAGATTGCCCCAGAGAAAGGTAGCAGGAGGGAACCCGATGACGTCAATGATTTACCCCACCACCAATCCGGCGATGTCCGAGACCATGGTGGTCTCCCGAGCCGAGGGCCCCTACATTTATGACAAGCAGGGCAAGCGCTACCTCGAGGGGATGGCCGGGCTGTGGTGCACGGCGCTGGGCTACGGCAACGAGGAGATCATTGAGGCCGCGGAACGCCAGATGCGAGAGCTGAGCTTCAGCCACATGTTTGGCGGCAAGACCCACCCGTCTGCCATTGAGCTCGCCGACAAGCTGGCGGCGATGGTGCCGATGCAGGATGGTCGTGTCTTTCTGGGCAACTCGGGTTCTGATGCCAACGACACACTCCTGAAGCTTATCCGCTACCACGCCGAGGCCTCAGGCCAGCCCAATCGCATTAAGGTCATTGCCCGGGAGCAGGGTTACCACGGCGTGACGCTGGCTTCGGCCGCACTGACTGCCATTCCCACCAATCATGCACATTTTCAATTGCCCTTTGAGGCGCTGGGCGTGCTCCGTACCGGCTCTGCGAATTACTATCGGGGCGCGAACGACGGCGAATCGGAGGCGGATTTTGTCGCCCGTCGTGCCCAAGAGCTTGAGGCGCTGATTCTGGCCGAAGGGCCAGAAACGATTGCCGCCATGATCGCTGAGCCGGTCAGTGGCGCAGGCGGTGTCATTGTGCCACCGGAAGGGTATTTCGAGGCGATTCAGGCTGTACTCGACCGCTACGGCATTTGGCTCTGGGACGATGAGGTTATCTGCGGTTTTGGGCGTCTCGGTACGGACTTTGGCGCAAACAAAATGAGCATGCGCCCTCAAATGATGACCCTCGCCAAAGCGCTGTCATCGGCTTATGTGCCCGTGTCGGCCGCAATCGTGCAGGGCGACATCGCAGATTGTATTAATGCGTCGGCGACGGAAGTCGGCGTGTTCGGCCATGGGTATACCTACAGCGGACACCCGCTAGGCTGTGCGGTGGCAAGTAAAGTGATCGACATCTATGTGCGCGACAAGATTTTTGACCACGCGGCGACCGTTGGCGATTACCTGCAGGCCAGACTAAAAGAGTTTGCAGATCACCCCCTGGTGGGCGAAGTCTCTGGCGTCGGCATGATCGGTGCCGTGGAGCTCGTGGCCGACAAGGCGAGCAAGAAACCCTTTGATGGTATGAAGGTCGGTCAATTCTGCGCCAAGGCGGCAGAAGATAACGGCCTCGTCATCAGGCCGCTGGGCGGCAATCGGGTGGCAGTGTGCCCGCCACTCATCATTGAGACCTCTCATGTCGATGAGTTGATCGAGAAATTTGGCGCCGCGCTAAATCTCACCCTCGATTGGGTGACTGCCGAAAAGCTGGCTTGAGGCGGGTGTCGGCATAGGCCTCTCTTGATCAACGCGCATACTGTGTCTCCATGAGTGATATGAAGTCTTTGTGCGTCGCCCATATTGAGTTGGGTGCACACCTTTACGGCGGCGCCCAGCAAGTGTTGTATCTGCTCGGGGAGCTGTCCAAGACGGAAGCCCGCTCAGTGCTGATTTGTCCTGAGCATTCGGCGGTCGGAGAGGCAGCGCAGGTGGCCGGCATCGAGGTTGAGGCCATTCCCTATCGCGGCGATCTTGACTGGCGCGCGACAAAACGCATCGGGGAGATATTGACCCGGCATCAGGTTGATCTGGTACACGTGCATTCCCGACGCGGTGCGGATGTCTGGGGTGGGCTGGCGGCGCGCAAACTCGGTTTGCCCTGCGTCCTGTCTCGACGCGTTGATAACCACGAACGTGCTTGGGCAGTTGCCGCCAAATACCGGCTTTACGATCACGTGATCGCGATTTCTGAAGGGATTCGCGAGATTCTGATTGCTGACGGGTTGCCCCCAGGCAAGGTGTCCTGCGTTCGCAGCGCGGTGGATTGGGAGCGCTTTCAGCAACCTGCAGACAAAGCGGGCCTGGTTTCACGCTTTGATCTGCCTGAGGACGCAAGGGTGATCGGTATTGCCGCCCAGCTGATTCCGCGAAAAGGTCATGACGTCTTACTGGAGGCCTTGTCTGATTTGGTCCCAAGGTGGCCTACTTTGCAGGTGCTGGTAATGGGCAAGGGGCCATCGGAGTCAGCGATCAGGGAGCAAATTCGCACCCTCGATCTGGGTCGGCATGTTCAGCTTGTAGGGTTTGTCGAGGATCTTGAGCACGTCTTGCCGAGTCTCGATTTTCTGGTGCATCCGGCGCGAACCGAGGGTCTTGGTGTGGTGTTATTGCAGGCCGCCTCCGCGGGTATCGCTGTGATCGCCTGTGATGCCGGCGGCATGCCCGAGGCGGTGATTGATCAGCAAACGGGCTTGCTGGTGGCGCCGGGTGATGTCGGGGTGCTCACGACGGCCATCGAGAGCTTGCTCGCAGACCCCGAGCGAGCCGAGGCTTATGGCGCCAAGGGACGAGAGCGCATGCTCGCTGCGTTTTCACTCTCCGCGATGGCGCAGGGCAATGTGAATGTTTATCGCGCGGTGATGGCAGCGCGCTCCGGGGAATAGAGGCTACTTCCGCAGAGGTGTGGGCCGGAATCTCGACTTACTTTTGCCTTTTTTTTCGCCGGCCCGGCCGGGTGGTCTGATGATGCTTGCGCATCAGTGCGCGCATCTGGTCGTAAGACAAGCCCAGCAGTTTCGCGGCTTCATTCTGTCGCTGGTCGCAGGCGGTTAGTGCACGTTGAAGCCAATCGAGTTCCGTCTCACGCAGCAAATCCTTAAGGGATACGGGCCAATCGGGCGCCTCTTCGATTGAGCTCGTTGCCTCAGCCTGCTCTGACCTGTCGAACTGCGTCGCGCTGGCCTCTGATGCGAAAGAAAAAGGGTCAATCACGATCGTCTTGATCGGGCGCTCTGGGTCAGTGGTTCTGAACAGGGATCGCTCGACGACGTTTTTAAGTTCGCGGATATTGCCCGGCCAGTGATGGGCGCTGAGCTGCTGGATTGCAGCGTCGCTAAAACCCGGAAAGTAATCCCAGCCCAGCTCACGGCACATCCGGATGCTGAAATGCTGCGCTAATTCATAGAGATCGTCCTCGCGCTCTCTCAGCGCAGGCAGAGCCACCACGTCAAAGCTCAGTCGATCGAGCAAATCCCAGCGGAAAAGGCCCTCGTCGGCCAGGGAGGGCAGATCGGCGTTGGTGGCCGCCACCAACCTGACATCGACCTGTAGGGTTTTTTGGCCGCCAACCCGCTCAAACTCGCCGTATTCAATCACCCGCAACAGTTTTTCTTGCAGACGCAGTGACATGGTGGCGAGTTCATCAAGAAACAGTGTGCCGCCATCGGTCAGCTCGAAGCGCCCGACATGCTGCTTTGTTGCCCCAGTAAAGGCCCCGGCCTCGTGCCCAAACAGTTCACTCTCCAGCAGGGTTTCAGCGATGGCGCTGCAGTTGATTTTCGTGAAGGTCTGGTCCCAGCGGGGTGAGAGGTAATGAAGACGCTCCGCAGCCAATTCCTTACCCGTTCCCCGCTCCCCAATGATCAAGACAGAGCGGTCAATGGCCGCCAGTCTGGAGATGTGGTCCAGTGCGGCGGCGAGCTGAGGGGACTCGCCAATGATATTCGGTGCTTGTGATTGCATGGGTGAAATATACACCTATAAAGGTGTTTTAGGCTATTTTATAAGGCTAAAATAACCTATATATGATTTTTGGCGGCTGCAACACATGACTAACCAACTGATATTGTGACCTAAAATTAATTTGGCACATCCTTCGCTACTATCTTGGTGTGCAGGCGCAAACAGCCTGACGAGACAGGGAAGCAAGTCATCATGAAACAACGGAGAGATGAAATGGATGTTGTCAACGAGAGAGCGCTGGTTTACATGGCCGTGTTGTTTGTCTGCAGTGCCGTGGCGGTGTTCGCCGGGCCCGCCAGAGCAGCGGCGACCTTTGGAGTCGTCACGGCCTCGGTAGAGGGCGCCTATTGGTTGGGCCGGATTCTGGCGGGCCGTTATGGGGCGTCCGATCAAGTCGTGTCAGACACCGAAGGGAGCCCGCGCTATGCGAGTTGATTCGCGGGTAATGGAAAGGGACCCGGGCGTTGCCAGAGCCAGGATGATTGGTGCGATGGTGGCGGGTGTGTTGCTGATGGCGGGGTGCGGCATGGTGACTGTGGTCAGCGAGGAGGCGCCCAGCGACTACGCCCTCTGTATTGAAAAGCGCGAGGCAGGCGATGTGTCGCCTGAGCTCGCAGCGCTCGACTGCGCTGAGTTGGCGGAGCGAGCAGGCACCGAAATCGTATAACGAGGAGAGTGACATGGGCATTTTTTCAAGAATATCGGATATCGTGAATTCCAACTTGAATGCGCTGTGTGACAGCGCCGAAGATCCGGAAAAGATGATTCGCCTGATTATTCAGGAAATGGAAGACACGCTGGTTGAGGTACGAAGTGCGTCAGCGCGAGTTATCGCCGAGCAGAAAACCGCGTCGCGACGACGCGATCGGATCGCCGCTGAGGTGACCGCCTGGGAAGAGAAAGCCAAGTTGGCGGTCTCAAAGGGTCGTGACGATCTGGCCAAGGCAGCACTGCAGGAGCGCCGCGCAGTGGAAGACACGCTGAGAGTGGTCGAAGATGAGTTGATGGCCTCCGGCGAACATATTGGCCAGCTCAATGAAGAGATCGGCCAACTGCAGCAAAAACTGGATGACGCCAAGGCCAAGCAGAAAACCATTTTGCTGCGCGCCAAGACGGTCAGTTCCCGAGTGCAGGTGAAAAAGCAGGTTCAGCGCGACGAGTTGGATAATGCCTTCGCGAAGTTTGAGCGTTTCGAGCGCAAGGTCGATAACCTCGAAGGGGAATTGCAGGCCATGGATCTGGGGCGCGATACTGCTTCTAACCTGGCGGCTGAGATCGACGCGCTGGGTGAAGAGGACTGGCT
Organism: Luminiphilus sp.; assembly: GCA_024638905.1. Classification (GTDB taxonomy): domain Bacteria; phylum Pseudomonadota; class Gammaproteobacteria; order Pseudomonadales; family Halieaceae; genus Luminiphilus. Next base: position 46 of record JAHEJH010000044.1, on the reverse strand, counting down.
GGAGGAAGAACTACTGCGCATCAAGGACTCGATGGCAGAGGCCGAG
>JAHEJH010000039.1 GCA_024638905.1 Luminiphilus sp. | reverse complement strand
GCCAGATCAATATCAGCATCTGCAATCACGTACTCAATGCGATCACTGTTGCCCGACCAGATGCTGTCTAGCGCCAGTGCCGCCTCATCGGCGCGCCCCGCAGCCGTCAGCGCCAGCACCAGACCATAGGTGGTGGCCTCCCGGGACAGCGACTCCCCCTCCAGCGCTGAGCGAAAGCTGGCCACCGCTTCCTCAGGGGTTTGCGCGGCCTGAACGGCGACCCGGGCGCGCATCAGCTGGTAGTCGAGGCTGACCGCGCGAATGCGCTTCGGATACTGCATTGCGCGAGCCCGGGTGTCGGAAATACGTTTTTCAGAGAGGGGGTGGGTGCGGAGAAATTCGGGGATGCGGTCGCCCTGACTGTAGCGGGTGGCGGCATACATACGCTCGAACATCTGCGGTGCCGCATAGGGGTCCATGCCTGCGTTGTACAACGTGCGCAGTCCCACCCGGTCCGCTTCCGCTTCATTGGCGCGGCTATAACGTAGTTGCGCATCCTGGGCGAGCCCCTGCGCGGTCGTCATGGCTGCGAGACCCGCGTCGGTGCCGACGGTGGCGGCCAGTAGCACTCCAGCCAACAGCCCCGCCAATTGCATCGGGCCCTGCTCCTGCGCGAGTTCCATACGACGGGAGAAGTGGCGCTGGCTGAGGTGCGCGATTTCGTGCGCCATGACCGTTGCGAACTCGTCCTCGGTTTCAGCGTACTGGAACAAGCCGCTGTGCACACCGATCACGCCGCCCGGCACCGCGAAAGCGTTGATCGTCGGGTTGTCGACGATCACCAGCTCAATGCGGCGGTCCTGAAGTTCACTGTGCTGCACCAGCTCGAAAACCAGATTTTCCAAATAGCTGTGCATCAGCGGATCGTTGAGGAGGGGTGCCTGCCCCCGGAAGCTCCGCAGCCACATGCGACCTAATTGATATTCGTAGTCTGCAGAGAACAAACTGGTACTGGATTCGCCCAGGTTGGGGATCTTGAGATCCTCGGTCACGGCCCGGCTACCCGGAGACAGCAGTACGCCGCAGATCAGGAGTAGGCAGATCAGGCTGGAAAAGACCCGGTGCAACGGGGTGGGCAGGCGGTGGTGCATGGCCGCACTCTAGCTTACTTGGGCTGTTGTCGGGAGCTTGAAGCGAGTGTGAAAATTCATGCCGGAACCCCCCCTGAAGCAATAAGCGATATACTCCCCGCCCCCTGACGATCTGGTCCCTGTCCATGCCGAATCACACCCCACCCGCCGAGTCGGTCGACGCGCGAGGGGAGCGATGTCCCATGCCGTTGTTGATGGCCAAGCGTGCGCTCAGTGCGCTGCCTTCCGGTGCGGTGTTGGAGGTGTTGTCGACTGATTCGGGCTCGGAACGTGACTTCGAGAGTTTTGCGCGTTTGGCGGGGCACGTCGTGGAGTGTGAACGGTTGCCCGATGACGTGCTGAGGCTGACCATCACCAAGGCCTGAAACAAGGAGTCGCAGCGTGAAAGAAGTTCTGACGAGGTGGTACCAGCGTTATCTGAGCGAGGAAGAGGCCGTTATTCTGCTCGTGATGTTGACGGTGGCCTTTGCTGTCATGCTGTTGTTCGGCGACATTCTCGCGCCGGTGCTGGTGGCGGTCATTCTGGCTTACTTGATGCAGGGCGTTGCCAATGTTCTGAGGCAGCGGGGCTTGCCCGGAGAGTTGAGTGTCGCGTTTTCCACATTACTGTTTCTTGGCGGTTTTTTTGCCGTGCTGTTCGGCCTGGCGCCGCTAGTCTGGCGACAGCTCGTGGCACTGGTACGCGAAGCCCCGGCGATTATCGAGGCATGGCGCAAGGTGTTGGTAACGCTCCCGGAGGAGTACCCGGTCTTTTTTACCCAGCAGCAGGTCAACGAGCTTACGGCGGCTATTCAGGCCGAAATGGCTTCGGTGGGACAGATACTGGTGACCAAGGGTCTGAGCTCAATTCCGAGTGTGCTGGCGGCCATCGTTTACCTGATTCTGATTCCTTTAATGGTGTTTTTCTTTCTCAAGGACCGCGAGCAGCTGACCGGCTGGTTCGCCAGTTTCTTGCCCGCCAAGAGGCCACTGCTCGAACGGATCTGGTCGGAATTGAATCTGCAATTCGCCAACTATGCCCGGGGCAAGGGCATTGAGGTGTTGATCATCGGCGGCGTGTCCTACGTGGTCTTTGCAATATTCTCCCTGAACTACGCGGCGCTGTTGGGACTGCTGGTGGGCGTCTCTGTGATCGTGCCTTATATTGGCGCCGCGTTGGTGACCATTCCCGTGGTTGTCGTCGCTTATTTTCAATTTGGCGTCACGCCAGACTTTTACTGGGTCGTCGGCGCGTATCTGCTGATACAGGTGCTCGATGGCAACGTGTTGGTGCCGCTCCTCTTTTCCGAGGCGGTCAACTTGCATCCGGTCGCGATTGTGATTGCGGTCTTATTCTTCGGCGGGCTGTGGGGGTTGTGGGGCGTCTTTTTCGCTATACCTCTGGCAACCTTGGTCAATGCCATTCTGTCAGCCTGGCCATCCAGCGACTCGCTCGCTGTTTCCTCATGAATTAACTAAGAGATCCTTATCGATGAGTACATCATTCATGGACGTGTCTACTCTCCATTTGGTACGAATATTCGCGAGCATCCCAGCGGTCTGTGCTTCACGGTGTCACCGACTTTGCGGCGCGCTGCTGCTGGGCGCTGCGCTGGTCGCCTGCGGCCAGTCGGCTGATACGCCGGAGACCGCTGAGCCTGCAGTCGTGGTGAGCCCCAACGATGATCGGGCATACGACCTGATCGAGCTGGCAAATGGTCTTGAAGTCATGCTGGTGTCGGATCCGACCGCCGAGAAATCGGCGGCCGCTTTGAGTGTCGGTTTGGGTGCCGCTTCAGATCCCGAGGATTATCCCGGGATGGCCCACTATCTTGAGCACATGCTGTTCATGGGATCCGCACAGTTCCCCGAGCCCGATGGCTTTATGGCCTTCACCGCGGAGCACGGTGGCATGACCAATGCCTACACCGGCCTCGACATCACCAATTACATGATGATGGTCGAGAACGACGCCTTGCCCGAGGCACTGGACCGTTTCTCGAGTTTTTTCACCGATCCGTTGCTGGACCCCACCTACATCGACAAAGAGAAGAACGCGGTGAATGCCGAGTGGTCGATGCGCCGCGAGCAAGACTTCCGCATTATCTATCGGCTGGCGCGTCAGCTATTGGGCGATCACCCTGCCAACCGTTTCCAGATTGGCAATCTTGAGTCCCTTGTCGATAAAACCGAGGGCGGACTCCACGCCGCCACTGTGGCCTTTTTTGAGCAGTACTACAGCGCCAATCTGATGAAGGCATCGCTCATCGGCAACTTGCCGCTGCCGGCATTACAGGAACTTGCAGAGACCCACTTTGGCGAGATCCCCAACAAGCAGGCAGTTCGGCCTGAGATGTCGGCCGCGATCGATTTTGCAGAAGTCGGTGCCAAGCGCGTGCGCTATGCGCCCCAGGATGACACCCGCGAGCTGCGGCTCGATTTCATTATCGATAACAACAGTGACCTGTACGACACCAAGCCCAGTGAATACCTGTCGTACATTTTGGGCTCTGAAATGCCCGACACGCCAGCGGTGCGACTACGGGATCTGGGCTGGGCCAGCGCGTTGATCGTGAGCGCCGATCCCGCGCGCTACGGAAACTACGGGTTGTTTACTTTTTCAGTGCAGCTGACGCCCGAGGGTCTTGCGCATCGGGACGACATCACCGCCATGCTGCTGGGATATCTCGACATGCTGCGTGAGCAGGGTGTCGATGATCGCTACGCCGAAGAGTTCGGCACCTCGCTCACGAATCGTTTTCGTTTTCTCGAAAAAATGGATGACTTCAGCTACGCCCACGAACTGACCCGGGCGATGCAGACCTATCCCGCGCAATATGCCATTGAGGCACCTTATCGATTCACCGGGTTCGACGGTGAAGCGGTGGAGGCGGTGCTGGCACAGTTGGTCCCGGAACGGCTCCATGTCTGGGAAATCGACCAGGCGCAGCCGGTCTCCGAGAGCCTCTACTTTTATGAGGGCCAATATGCGGTTGAGCCGCTGGCCGTGCCCGACACGCAGGCATTGAAGACCCAGACGGCCGAGTATCAGCTCGCGCTGCCGGCACAGAACCAATTGCTGCCCGAGCAATTTGAGCTGGCGAACACAATAAGCGAGCCCAGACAGATTATCGATGAGCCCGGTCTCAGTGTCTGGTTGCAGGGTAGTGAGGCGTTTGCCGACCTGCCGCGGGGTTATGCACAGGTGTACTTGAATTCGCCGCTTCGCCAGCAGGAGGTTGATGCGGCGGTCATGATGGTGCTGTGGTCAGATGTATACGGCCTGCAGCAGACGGCGTTGATCAATGAAGCCAGCATCGCAGGGATGGGTCTCAGCCTCGGCCTCGATGAAGGCCTGCGCCTTTCCATCTCCGGTTTTACTGATAAGCAGCCGGAACTGCTGACCGCGGCGCTGGCGGGGCTCCGGGTTGACCCGGATCAGCAGGCGTTGGATCAGGCGATTGATCGCTTTGTCCGCGGACTCGAGAACCGCAAGCGCGAACTCCCTTTTAGGCAGCTGGGCAGGACCCTTTCCAGCCTGACCCGCACCGGCTTTTATGATGAGGCCTCCTTGCTCGATGCGGTGGCGGAGGTCACTCCGGCGCGCTTCAATGCCTTTGTTGAGCGTGTTCTGGATACGGCGCTGATCCGCGTGTATCTGTTTGGTAACTACGATCAAGCCTTTGCCAAAGACCTGACGCAAACGCTACTGAGCGCCTTACCCGAGGAACGAACGGGTGCGACGGAGTATATTCGTGAACGCGTGTATTCACCGGTGCCGGGTCAGACGCTGGTCAAAAATACGGATCTACCTGTTGAGGATTTGGGCATGATGCTGCTCTATGCAGCGCCCGAGGCGACGGTGGCCAACGAGGCGACAGGACGGGTGTTGGCCAGGCACCTCCGGAACCGGGCCTTCGATACCCTGCGCACCGAGGAGCAGTTGGGTTATGCAGCCGGTGGTCTCACCACGACCTTGCAGGATCACCCGATGATCGGTTTTTACATTCAGACGCCGGTGAAAGGGCCGGTCGCCATGCTCCAGCGGTTTGAGGCGTTCGCAGCAGAATATGCGCTGATGCTCGACGAGCTGACCGAAGACCAGTTTGCCAATCTGAAGTCGGGTGTGCTCACCCAACTGACCGAACCGCCCACCAACCTCTCTGATGAAGCTGGGCCCTTTATCGGGGACTGGAACCGCGAGCGTTATGATTTCTCTAGCCGCGCTGAGATGATCGCTGCGGTGGAGGCGGTATCGTTGGATGCCATGCGGGACTACTATCGCGCGACGGTATTATCGAGCGACCCAAGCCGTATCTTGATTCAGATGCGGGGTGAGCGCTGGCAGGCGGAGCCTTTCGCCACGATTGACGGCGCGACCGTGATTGATAGTGTCGAGGCCTTCCACGAGCAGATGCCGCTGCAGCCGCTCGACTGAACCCACTGAGCCGGAGTAGAACATGGGGATCACACTCTCCGACTGCTACAACACCGCGCAGTTCCGACGACTGGCCAAGGCCCGATTGCCGGGCCCCATCTTCCATTACATCGACGGCGCCGCCGATGACGAAGTGACCTACCGGCGCAATACCGAGGCGTATGAGGCCTGCGATCTGGTGCCCAACGTGTTGGCGGGGGTCGAGAACATCGATCTGTCGACCACCGTTATGGGTATCCCCATGGATATGCCCCTGTTTCTCTCGCCTACTGCGTTGCAGCGATTGTTTCACCATGATGGAGAACGCGCGGTGGGCCGCGCGGCAGAGGCCTTCAATACGCTATTTGGTATCTCTTCTCTGGCCACAGTGGGAATCGAGGAGATCGGCGAGACGATTCGCACCCCAAAGATCTTTCAGCTGTATTACCACAAGGACAAGGCGCTCACCTGGGGCATGATCGATCGATGCCGGGACGCAGGATTTGATGCGCTGGCGCTCACTGTCGACACCATTGTTGGCGGCAATCGCGAGCGCGATCTGTGGACGGGCTTCACCTCGCCACCGCGACTCACCCCTTCCAGTTTGGTGAGTTTCGCCACGCATCCCAGCTGGACATTGAATTACCTGCTGAGGGAGCCGTTTGAGCTGTCTAACCTCAAGGACCATATTGCCGAGGGCTCCAACGTCAGTATCTCGGTATCCGATTACTTCTCCACGATGCTCGACCAGACCATGGACTGGGACGCCGCCGCCGAAGTGCGGCAGCGTTGGGGCAAGGCCTTTTGTTTGAAGGGGATCATGTCGGTGGAAGATGCCAAAAGGGCGGTCGAGATCGGGGCAGATGCCATTATGGTATCTAACCATGGCGGTCGCCAGCTCGATGGCAGCCGCTCACCCTTTGATCAGTTGGCGGAGATTGTTGACGCGGTTGGTGATCAGATCGATGTGATCTGCGATGGGGGCATTCAGCGGGGTACCCATGTCCTGAAGGCGCTTTCTGTTGGCGCGAAGGCGTGCTCTGGTGGCCGTTGGTATCTTTATGCGCTGGCTGGCGCCGGCCAGGCCGGAGTGGAGCGAGCGCTTACTAACATGCAAAGCGAGCTGGTGCGCGATATGAAGCTGATGGGTGCGAAAACAATCAGCGATCTTACTAGGGCGAACCTTCGCTTCCGCTAATGTCCCTTCCCAGCGCTGACTTTGTGATCGCTGTATCGCGGTTGCAGCGCTAAACCCGCCAAAAATACCGATTCGTCGCGTTTTATACCATTCCAATACGGAACTGTATTACGTTTTGTGCCGGAAATTGCTAATTTCTTTCTTGTGGTTGTGGCTTTTATAGTTCTAATAAAGAACTTATAAGAGATTACGGTGCTTCTACGCTGCTCGTAGCCCGCTGGATCGTGCTTGAG
>JAHEJH010000031.1:2820-6957 GCA_024638905.1 Luminiphilus sp. | reverse complement strand
GAACGCAGCGCCGCCCTATTGCTGCTGTCGCCCTGGAAACTCACCGAATCACTGCTCCCCCTTTTGCAGGACCACGCGCGAGCGGCCCGCGTCATCAACGTGGTCTCAGGCGGCATGTACACCCAGAAGCTGCGGTGCGATGAACTGATCGTGACAGCAGACAAATACAACGGCAGCGTCGCTTATGCGCGAGCCAAACGAGCCCTCACCGTACTCACTGAACTCTGGGGCGAGGCATGGGCAGAGCACAACATTGCGGTCAACAGCATGCATCCGGGCTGGGCCGATACGCCGGGCGTGCAAACCGCACTTCCCGGTTTCCGCCGCGTAACAAAACGCGTGCTCCGTTCACCCGCCGAGGGCGCCGACACCATTGTCTGGCTGGCCAGAGCCACGGAAGCCGACCAAGTGAGTGGCAAACTGTTCCTGGACCGCGAGCCGCGGACCACACACCTGCGAATCCGCACACAAGAGAGGCCCGAGGAGAGAGCTCGCTTGCTTGACTGGCTGGCCGAGACCTACAGCGGATTGAATTTAAACGACAAGGGTTGAGCGCGCAGATGTGAGCCGTTAGTGTCGCAGGCGAATCTCCGCACGGGACACATCATGAATAACGCAATCGAATACTTCGAGCCCCAATTTGAAGACGCAGCGATCGAAGATGCCATTCAGCGACTGACACAAACGCGCTTCCCCAACGCGGAAACCGTGGAGGATTGGCAGCAAGGGGTACCGCTCAGTTATTGCCAGGAGCTGGTGCGCTATTGGCGCGATGAGTACGACTGGCAGCGCGTCCCATCCCTACTGAATCAATACGACAACTTCATTACTGAAATTGACGGGCTCAAGATCCATTTCCTTCACATCAGGAGCCCCCATACGCAGGCTCAGCCCCTGCTCATCACCCATGGCTGGCCCGGATCGGTGCTGGAGTTTCTCGACATCATCGGCCCGCTCTCTGACCCGACGCAGCACGGCGGTGATGCAACGGATGCTTTCCATCTGGTCATTCCCAGCCTGCCGGGCTTTGGCTTTTCCGGTCAGCCAGCATCTCCCGGAGTAGGAGTAGAGCGTATTGCCGCTCTCTGGGATCAATTGATGCTCCGACTGGGCTACGAGCGCTACGTTGCCCAAGGGGGTGACTGGGGGTCACTGGTAACCCATGCCGTGTTACTGCATCCAGATACCCACTGTCTCGCCGGTCACGTTAATTTACCGATGGTAGTGCCGGATGAGCACACCATGAGTGGCACCGACCCCGCCGAGCAACCCACGCTCGCCGCCGCAATGCACTACCAGGAGCATGAGGCTGGCTACTCCAAACAGCAGAGTACCCGCCCGCAAACGCTTGCCTATAGCCTGGCTGACTCTCCGGCAGGACAAATGGCCTGGATCGTCGAAAAATACGCGGCCTGGACCGACTGCGTGCGGGACGGCGTCCGCCACCCGGAGAATGCTATTGGAAGAAATGCCCTGCTGGACATTGTTACCCACTACTGGATGACCAACACCGGCGGTAGTAGCGCAAAACTCTATTGGGAGAGTTTTACCGAAGGGGACTATCGCCCTATCGTACTACCCATCGGCCTCTCGATATTTCCCAAGGAGCTGTTTGTGTGCACTGAGCGCCTGGCGCGAACGCGTTACCAACAGCTGGTGACGTTCAACGATCAACATGAGGCAGGTGGCCACTTTGCCTCTTTAGAGCAATCCGAGGCACTGATCGGTGACATCCGGGCGTGGCGGGCCACCCTTCAGGAGCAGAGACTCATCTGACATGACTACCGAAATCAGCTCCTATGAGCCCGCTTCTCAGGAAGCAACCTACTGGCGCGCCCGGCAGCGGCTCGCTAGCGCAACACGGGCACTCAACGAGAAACTGGTCAGCACTGATATCGACCCAGAATGGGCCGCCGCACTCACAGAAAAAATTGAAGGCCTCACGGCGGAACTGAGCCAAGCCCAACAAGTAGACGGCCTAATCGATATGGCGAAACGTGGCGAGCGCGGCACTATCGACGACGTGATGGGCGAGCTAGTCAGCGTGGGAGGCAGAAGCCACCCCTGCTCACCAGAATTGCACTGGCAAGAGGCGTCGAATCGAATTACGGGGACGGTGACGTTCAGCCAGGCCTTTGAGGGCCCGCCCGGTCACGTACATGGCGGCTGGGTAGCCGGCGTTCTCGATCACATCATGGGTATGACCCACGTGCGAACTGGCCACCCTGGCATGACGGGGGGACTCTCTGTCAGATACCTGAAACCCACGCCACTGAATCAGGTGATTGAGGTCAGCGCCGAAGCAATGGACCTCGACGACAAACGTACCGAGGTGAAGGCGGCCATGAGCTGTGGGGACACCACCACCGCGACGGCAGAAGCCATCTTCGTTCGAGTCGATAGGGAGAAGTTCGGGTTCGGCAGCGCCTGAATCGCTATAGCCTGGCGTAAACCGTGGCACCGTCAATCACGGTGCGATCAACTTTGATGCCCCGAATATCCTCAGCTGTTAGTGGGTTCTCCGAGAGCACCACCAGATCAGCGCGCTTACCGGGTTCAATAGAACCAATCTCATCATCCATAAAAACTTGCCAGGCCGCGTCGATAGTCACGGCCCGCAGTGCTGGCATGCGCTCAATGCGCTGCGCCGGACCAATCACGACGCCTCCCGTACTCTCCCTCTCCACCTGGCTCCATACCGCCTGTAAAGGCAACATAGGGGTCACAGGTGTGTCCAGATGGGAACTGAAGCGAACGCCTGCATCTAACGCCCAACGTGCCGGGCTCATATTGGCGGCCCGCTCCGGACCCATGAAAATGGCGGCGTGACGATCACCCCAGTAGTAGGTGTGGGCGGAAAAAAAGCTGGGCGTCACCCCAAGCTCGGCCATGCGATCGATTTGATCTCTGCGTGTCATTTGCGCGTGGATAATTAACGGCCGGGCCTCTGGCCAAGGATGGGCGGCCATCGCCGCCTCGATCGCATCAAGACCGTCGTCTATCGAGGCGTCGCCATTGCAATGGATAGCAACTGGAATCCGCCGCTCATATAGCGCTTCGACCTGACGGAACAATTCATCACGCAGCACCGAAGGGTAACCCCGGTAGCTGGTGTCACCCTTGAATGGCACGTAGTAAGGCTCGCTAAGGTAACCGGTATAACCCTGAATACTGCCATCAGCGATGATCTTCACCCGGGGCACCCTGACTCTTGCGCCTGCGAAATCGACGAGCGAGCGCTCTCCACTCAGCAGGCTCTCGCCCACTTCTTCAAACAACGGAAACAGGGCAACGCGCTGGGAGAACTGATTCAGGCGGCTTAAGAACCCCAGCAATTCGGCCACCGCTGAAGGCATACCGCCCGCTGAGGCCGTCGTCACGCCTACTGCCAAATATTCTCTCGCCGCCTGAGTCGTCATGCGCAGGCCATCCATGACCCCTAGATCGAGGGTATGGTCCCAAACGGCGCGCGCGGCAGTCTCCTCCAACACGCCATTCGGCCGCCGTCCGTCAGCCGAAGCAGGGTCACGTACGATCACACCCCCCTCAGGATCCGGGGTCGACTCATCGATGCCCAATACCGCCAATGCGGCTGTGTTGACCACCGCGAGATGGCCTGACACATGCACCACCGCGACGGGCCGGTCCCGACTGACCCGGTCCAGATCATCGCGGGTCGGGTGGCGCTTTTCCCGCAACAGCGTGTCGTCATAGCCGTGCCCCACAACCCACCCGTCTGCTCGCTTCAATGCAAAATCGCTCAGCCGCGCCAGCAGTTGATCGATATCGGTGACGTCGCCAATGGGCGGACTGTTAAGGTCGACTGAAAATACGGTCTGCCCCGAACCGGGGAAATGCCCATGGGCGTCGACAAAGCCGGGCATAAGGGTCCTGCCCCGCAAATCCACCACCTGCGTGTTATCAGTGGCCCTGGCCAGCATGACCTCTGAGCCCCCTACCGCCTCTATTATCCCGTCGCGCACACTCACGGCCTCAGCGATGGCGTTATCCGAATCCATGGTCAAGACCGTGCCATTGACATAGATCTCGTGGTGCGGCGCCGCAATAGGACGCGTGACAATCGCAAATAGCACAGCGAAACCGCCCACTAAAGCCAATAAAATCAGTGTATTTACG
>JAHEJH010000031.1:0-2810 GCA_024638905.1 Luminiphilus sp. | reverse complement strand
AGAATCAGAAGGGTTACGCGCCAATTCATAGAATAATTCTCACTATATTTGGTGATGGCTCAGTAATGCGGAGGGGGCGGTTCGCTGGACTCTGCAGCCACCTCATCGAGGCGGGCGCCTTGGTCCTTGAGTTGTTGCTGTAGGCGATCGATCTGCCGCTCCAAACGCAGTATGTGTTGCTGCTGGGCAGCCAAAGCCTCATCTAGCGCCTGCACCGTGTCCTCAACAAACGCGATCTGCGCCTCAAGTGCCGCTACCTCCCCCATTGATCACCCTCTCAAGCAGACAACCTACGAGTGCTAGTATAAAACGAGCGCAGCACCTTCAGGAGCGCCGCAGCTCAGAAACATCGCCGTTAAGGAGAGCCCTTTGGCCCGACCCCGCGACAGTCAACCGGTTTACAGCACAGACGGGGGCCGGTTATGCCCACAATGCCAGCGCCAATTGGTCAAATGTGTCTGCGGCAATGCCAAACCCCGCGCAGCCGGCGACGGCGTGGTGCGTATCAGGCGAGAAACCAAGGGTCGGGGTGGCAAAGCGGTCACAGTGATCTCTGGGATTCCCGAAAACCCCGACACCCTCAAAACAATCTGCAAACAGCTCAAGCAACGATGCGGTGTGGGCGGCGCGGTGAAGGGCGACACCATCGAGATTCAGGGTGATCAGCGCGCCACCTGCCAGGAACACCTTAAGAAGATGGGCTACGACGTAAAGCTGTCAGGAGGATGACTCGGCCATTCGCAGCAGGGTTTTTTGTCCAGTCCTGCGCGCCCCGTAATCTTTGACCGCCTCCACGGTGATCGCCTCTGCCAGGCTGATGCGAGAGGAGTAGTGGCTGACAAAGGTGGTATCAATCTCGTCCAGCACACGCTTTTGCATTCGCGCTGCGACTTCGGGCCCTGCCCGCTTCATAAACGGCGTCAACAGCCACCCGCTCACAGACCACACCCACCCATAGCCTCGAGTCAGCTCGGTCGCGCCCAAATCTAACTGACCGTATATATAGGCCTGCTTCGGCTCCTCAGAACCATATCGCGACCAGGGGCCGGTCTGTGCTGCGGCAATTTCCATCGCGGTCAGAATACGATTCACACCCCTCCCCCCGCCAATGGCATCGAAAGCCAGAGTCGCACCGGTGGCCACCAGCGCTGCGATCAAATCCTTCATGAAGGCTTCAGCCTGACTATTTAACACCCACTCCGCCCCCATGGACTTCAGCAGCTCTACCTGCGCATCGGAGCGCACAATGTTCACCAGCGGCACATCATCGGCCTGACACAAACGCAACAGCATTTGCCCCAGATTGGACGCTGCGGCGGTGTGCACTATTGCCTGCTGACCTTCCATCAACCGCGTTTCCATGAACCCCAAAGCGGTCATCGGGTTGACGAAGCTGGAGGCTGCCTGCTCTGCAGAGATGCGGTCAGGGAAGGCCATGCATTGGGCTGCGGGCAGGCAGCGATGTCCTGCATACATCTCGCCCCCAAACATGCCGACACGCTGCCCCATGAGTGCCTGCGCGGCGTCACTGCCACCCGCGGCGATGACGCGCCCACTGCCCTCGTTACCCACGGCCAGCCAGTGGCCAACTCTCGGGGCCATCGCGCGCATCGCGGCGTCAGGCACATCCAACAGCACTGCGGGCTGACCACCCCGCTCTGCCGCGCGCACGGTGCTCAAGTCTGCCGCACCGAACATCAGGCCAAGATCCGACGGATTAATGGGCGCCGCCTCAATCTCTACAACCACCTCGTCTGGACCGGGTTCGGGCAGCTCTACCTCAACCAGAGTGCATTCCACTGTGCCATTGTCGTGAACACAGGATTGCATTTGTATCGTTTTCATCAGTCTCTCCTCACCCGATTATCTTCACCGTAACCGGACTCAACATATTGGTTTAAAAAGTCGGCTCATCACGGCCGTCAATAGAGCCCCCCGCGCTCAGCTGCTGTGAGCAAGCTGACCGGCTGTTCTGCTCTCGTCCGGTAAATCACAAGGTAGGCCAACACGGCCTGCACATACTCCCGCGTCTCGCCGAAGGGTATCGAGTCCACCCACTGATCAACCGCCATATCTTTCTCCGTCCAACGCACCACTCGACTCGGACCCGCATTGTAGGCCGCAAGTGCCTTGACGCGATTACCTTCAAAGCGCGATAGCAAATCCACGTAATACGTCGCGCCAAGCGTGATGTTGGTTGCGGGGTCGTAGAGCGAGCTGGCGCCGCCGTAAACTTCTTTACGATCATTGGCCACGCTACGCGCAGTCGCCGGCATGAGCTGCATCAAGCCCCTCGCGCCCACTTTAGAGCGTGCCCTCGGATAGAGCCCGCTCTCTCGACGCGCCACAGACAAAAGCTCATAGGGATCGACCCCGAGGTCTTCGGCCACTGACTGGAAGGTTTGCCAGTAACTGCGGGGGAAACGCAGGTCGAGACGATCCCAGGAGGCACCCGCGTTAGCCGAATCAGTGGCCAGATCCGGCCACCCTCTCTGCAGAGCGATCTCTCCAAGCCTTGCCCGCTCGGCTCGCGGCATCTGATTGAGCGTATGACGCCATTGCTCTTTGGCCTGCCGCCAATCACCCAGCGCCATCAGTTCCTGTGTGCGCCCCACCCCCAACCGGACCGGCGCGGCAAAGGCGGGTAGCGGCGTGGCGGGTGAAGCCGCGCTGAGTTCGTAAGTTTTTGCCAGCCGATCCGCCGCCAAAAAGCCGTGAAAGCTCCTCTCAGTCGCCAGGCGCTCCCAGAGCGGCTGTGTATCGCTTCCACCTAGAGAGTCGAGACTGCGCGCCGACCAATAACGCCATCG
>JAHEJH010000027.1:1949-6990 GCA_024638905.1 Luminiphilus sp. | reverse complement strand
CAGTGGCAGATCGCATTCGCCGACATCCTCGGCGACGTGACCCGCGACCCGAGCGATGTAGGTTTTATCGATTCTGCGTTCCTGGAACTGGCGCGCGAGCCGCGACAGCGCCTCGCGGTGACGCGGAATGACCATCACCCCTGAGGTATCGAGGTCCAAGCGATGGACGGCGGAGACACCGGGATAGCGAACGCTGAGTCGATTGAGCAGGCAGTCGTGGTTCAGCGGATGGCGGCCGGGTACGCTCAGCAGTAAGGTGGGTTTATCGACAATGAGCAAGTGGGGGTCGCAAAATAGCAGCCTGATCGGCTCCTGCGAGTGGGGCACCTGATAGGGCGGTGTGTCGTCAGTAGATGAATCGACTGCGGCCAAAGGCGTCCCGGCGCTATAGCGCGCTCAGCGTCTCAAGATAGCGCCGCACGGTCTCGGGAATACCCCAGCGCAACGCATCAATAGTAAAAGCATGGCCGATCGAGACTTCGAGCAGTTTGGGGATCCGGAAATCCCGCAGATTATTCAAATTCAGATCGTGCCCCGCATTGATACCCAGACCGTTGGCGGTGGCGGCTGTGGCCGCCTCCTGAAACTGCGCGAGTACGGCTTCATACTCGCCTCGCTCGTGGGCTCGGGCATAGCTTTCGGTGTAGAGCTCGATCCGATCGGCGCCGAGCGCCGGGATGCGCTCAATCTGCGCGGGATCTGGATCCATAAAGAGGCTCACGCGGCACCCGAGTGACTTCAGCTTTTCAATCACAGGTGCCAAACGCTCTCCATCGCGGGCGATATCGAAGCCATGGTCCGAGGTCAGCTGATCATCTGCATCGGGCACCAGAGTCACTTGCTCCGGCCGCACGGCCTCGACGAGCTGCAAAAAACCCGGGTAATCGCTGACGCCATAGCGGCTTGAGGGTTGCGCCGCGGCAAAGGGGTTGCCCTCGATATTGAACTCAATGCCGGCGGGGGCACTTTGCCCAGAGGCCCTGTCCGGATTAAACCCGAGCGAGGTCCCACCCAGCGCCACACAGTCATCGGCGCGAATATGGCGCTGATCCGGCCGTGGGTGAACCGTCACCCCGTGGGCGCCGGCGCGAATAACTTCGGCCGCGAACTCGCAGGGGTCCGGATGCCGCGTATCCCGAGCGTTCCGTATCAGCGCAATCTTGTTGAGATTGATGCTGAGTTGGATCACGGGGTTAGTCGGGTCACGGATAGAACCACGATGGGCTGCACCGGCACATCCTGAAAAATGGTGGGGACAACTTGCATCCCGTCGATCACTTCTCCGAAAACGGTGTAGCCGTCTTTTCCGCCTGACCAGTCCAGTCGCAGGTTGCTGCGTTGATTAATAAAAAACTGCGCGGCAGCCGAATCCGGGTCACTGGTGCGGGCCATCGCCAGGGTGCCGCGCGTGTTATGCAGTTTGTTTTTGGACTCATTCACGATGGGGTCCCGCGTCGGCTTTTCCTTGAGCTCGGTATCAAAGCCGCCACCCTGAATCATGAAGTTGGAAATCACGCGGTGAAAAACGGTGCCGTCGTAGTGTCCATCGTCGGCGTAACGCAGGAAGTTCTCGACGGTGATCGGCGACTTGTCGGCAAATAATTCGATCGTAATATCGCCGTCGGTGGTTTTCATGAGTACCCGGGGATTCTCCGCTGGGTCAACCGATTGGGCCTGCGCCACGCTCATGTAGAGGCTCAGGATTGCCGCGAGCGAACGGCTCAACAGTCCGCGTAAAAGGTGTGTCATATTTCCCATGCTCATCTCCATCATGACCAGCCGTCCTGGCGCTTTTTCTTTGGCCATAGTCGGGGTGCTACCACAGCCAGAATGACGCCCAACAGCACGGCAAGGGCTCCATCCATGATTTGATTATTGGAGATGCGCTCGCGCAGCCGCACGTTCTCCAACCGTAGCAGATCCGCATCGGATCGCTCCGATTCCAGCTCGGCGACCAGCTGCTGATTCATCAGGTCCAGATCCAGCGCCGCAGCAGATACGCGCTTGACCTCTGTCAGCTCCGCCTCGGTGCTCTCCAGCCTTGTCGTCAAGCTGACAATGGTCTCGTCGGCTTCATCGACTTCGCTGGAACTCTGGTTCAGTTGGCTGACCACGCGATCGCGCTCGCCCCGCACCTGCTCGAGCTCCAGCCGCATATCGTTGATCAATAATCCAGCCGGTGGCTCCTCTTGCAAATACTGTGTCGGAATCCAGCCACGCGTCCCACCGCGGGTTTCGACTTCCGTCCACTCGCCGTCGTCGCTTTGTGCATATACAAGCAGCGCGGTGCCCGATGGCAGTCCGCGATTGACGATGCGAAACTGTGATCCCGCGCCGCTGCGAACCGGCACCAATACCATATCGCTGATGTATTGCGTCTCTTGCGCAAAAACGCCGCCGACAGTTAGCGACAGCAGTATTACCACCGCCATGCCGCGGGACGTATTGTAAGTAATTGATTTGGTCTCGGACTTCATAATAAACCTCCCGTCGGCCGGGAGTCTCCGTCGAGGTCATCGGTCTTCAAATACGGCAGTGCGATCACAAAGGTCAGCACGCCTGCAATCAGTGCGAAGCCTAATCCAGAGTACAATTTATAAAGCATCCAGAAAGCCTCGCCGTAGTTGAACGCAACGTAGAGATTGGCCGCACCGACAATCGTAAAGTTGGCGAACCACACCAGGTTGATACGGACCCATATTTTGCGTGGCAGTGCGATCTGACTGCCCATTATCCGCTCAATTGATGTTCGCTTACCGAGCACTAGAAAGCCGAGGACGATAACGGCCAGCCCCCAGTTGAACACGGTGGGCTTCCATTGGATGAAGACTGGATCTCTGAGAATCAGCGTCGCCGCACCCAAGGGGACAATCAGCAGGGTCATCCACATCAGGCGCCGATCATTTTTTCTCTGGACTATTGAGGCGATGGCCCAACAGGCAGCCGTGCTCATCATTAGCACGGCGGTCGCACTGTAGATGCCGTCAAAGGTGTGAAACCACCCACCCATGCTGACCGTTTCACCGTTCAAAAAGAAATAGACGCCGATGAACAGGGCTACTGGTATGAATTCGAGGAACTGCTTCATAGTCGCGTTCGGTTAGGGGCCTTGGCTCGCTATTGACCTGTGAATGGTAGACAATCTGCCCACGCCGTCGCCTCTTTTTCCTGCCATTGTGGTGGCGAACCACCCAGTCCGGGTAGCAGTGTAGAGATTGCCGTGATCGACTTCCACACACATAGTGCCGCTTCTGATGGCGCCCTGAGCGCGCGTGATTTGATTGATCGCGCCGCCCGCGAAGGTGTCCGCCGCATGGCAATCACCGATCACGACACGATCGCGGGGTATCTTAGCGTGTGCCAGTCAGTGCCATCAGGACTTGAATTGATCAGTGGCGTCGAGCTTTCATGCCAGTGGGGTCGGGTAGGCATCCACGTTGTTGCGCTCGGCTTTGATCCGGCTGCCCCTGTCATGACTCGCCACCTCGAGAGCTTGGACAAAGCCCGTCGAGATCGCGCCGAAAAAATCGCACACAAGCTGGATCGCAGCGGCATGCCCGGTGCATTGGTGGGTGCGATGGCGGTCGCAGAGGGTGCGCAGATAGGTCGCCCGCATTTCGCCCGCTGGATGGTGCTGGCGGGGCACGTTGAGAGCGAGGAAATCGCGTTCAAGCGGTTTCTGGGTCGCGGCAAGCCAGGGGATATCTCTATGCTGTGGCCGACGCTGGGTGACACCGTAGCGACGATTACCGCTGCCGGGGGCCTCGCGATATTGGCTCACCCCCTAGACTACAAAATGACGGCGACCCGGCTCCGCGCTCTTACGGATACGTTTTGTGACGCCGGCGGAGTGGCGCTGGAGGTCATTAATGGTCGGCCAAGACCGGGCGACACAGATACTCTGTGGCGGTTGGTCAGGGAGCGTGACCTGCAGGTTTCTGTCGGATCGGACTTCCACCGTGACTCACCTCACGGTGCAGGGCTGGGCGTCGAGATCGCGCAGATTCCTGAGGGGATGGGGGTCTGGGAACGACTGTGAGCCAGTTTTTTGCCATCCACCCCGAGACACCACAGGCTCGTTTGATACAGCAGGCCGTCGACATCATTCAGCGTGGCGGTGTCGTGGCGTATCCCACGGATTCTGCTTATGCGTTGGGCTGTCAGTTGGGAGACAAGAAGGCCATGGAGCGCATTCGGCGGATCCGTGCTTTGCGAGATGACCATAATTTCACGCTCGTGTGCCGCGACTTGTCCGAGTTGGGCACGTATGCCCGGGTAGACAATACCGCCTATCGATTGCTGCGTTATGCCACCCCCGGTCCCTACACGTTCATACTGGAGGCGACCCGGGATGTGCCCAAAAGGCTGGTGCAACCGAAGCGCAAGACCATTGGTCTCCGGGTGCCCGATCATCCGATTCCTCAGGCGCTCCTGCATGCGCTTGATGAGCCGCTGATGAGTGCGACGCTGGCGCTCCCGGGGGACGAATACCCGATGACCGACCCGTATGACATCCGTGATCAGCTCGAGCATGAAGTGGACCTGGTGATCGATGGCGGTTTCTGCGGACTAGAGGCGACAAGTGTGGTTGATTTGACCGGCCCCGCGCCGCTCATTTTGCGTCGCGGCGTCGGTGACGTCAGCGACTTTGAGGCCGCCTGAGGGTATAATTCTTCTGTGACCAATCCTGCTGAAAACGCCTCCGAGGAGAGCCCTACAATCGTGCCGAAAAACCCCGCGGCGGACAGTGATATGCCCGCAATTCGGCCGGAGCAGGGGGAGATGCCCTTCGCGATGGTTCGAGGAGAAGCGGTCACAGAACTCCCGAAAGACCTCTACATCCCCCCGCAGGCGCTTGAGGTGTTCCTCGACGCCTTCGAAGGGCCGCTTGATCTGCTGCTGTATCTGATTCGTCGCCAGAACCTCGACATACTTGATATCGATGTCGCGCAGATCACCGAGCAATACATGCGCTATGTCGAACTGATGGATGCCATGCAGTTTGAATTGGCAGCCGAGTACCTGCTGATGGCGGCGATGT
>JAHEJH010000027.1:0-1939 GCA_024638905.1 Luminiphilus sp. | reverse complement strand
CCGCGCTCTGGCGAGGTCGAAGACGACGAGGAGGACCCCCGGGCCAACCTCGTGCGCCGTCTGCAGGAGTACGAACGCTTTAAAAAGGCGGCGGAGGATCTTGAGTCGATGCCACGTCTGGAGCGAGAGCTTTGGCAGGCCTCTGCCGCGCCACCAGATCTGCATCTCGAGCGGCCGCTGCCCGAGGTAGATATGCGCGAAGTGCTGCTGGCACTTGGAGAGGTGCTGCGACGAGCGGAGATGTATGCCAGTCATCAGATACAGATGGAGTCGCTATCCACCCGGGAGCGGATGTCTCAAGTACTGGAAACCCTCACGCAGGGTGGGTTTGTGCCCTTTGTCTCCCTGTTTAAGCCTGAGGAGGGTCGCCTGGGTGTCGTCGTGACCTTCCTCGCGCTGATGGAACTCATGAAAGAGTCCCTGATCGAGCTGGTTCAAACAGAGGGCTTTGGCTCTATCCACATCAAAGCGAAATCGGAGTGAACATGGAAGCGGGCTTGGTGCAGATTTTGGAAGGTGCGCTGCTGGCGGCAGGTGAGCCTTTATCCGTGCAGCGTATGGCGCTCTTGTTCGAGGAGAACGATCGTCCTTCCAAGGAAGAGATTCGCGCGGCGATCCAGTCGGTTGAAGAGCGTTGCGAAGACCGGGGCTACGAGTTGGTGCAGGTGGCCTCAGGATATCGATTCCAGGTGCGACAGGACCTGGCGAGCTGGGTAGGGCGGCTCTGGCAGGAGCGTCCCGCCCGCTATTCGCGAGCACTGATGGAGACGCTGTCTCTCATTGCCTACCGTCAGCCAATAACGCGGGGTGAAATTGAGGAAATCCGCGGCGTTGCCGTGAGCACCAACATCATCAAAACCCTGCTGGAACGCGAATGGGTGCGGGTGGTCGGGCACCGCGACGTCCCGGGCCGACCTGCCATGTACGCAACGACCCGACAGTTTCTCGACTACTTCAACCTGAAATCATTGGACCAGTTGCCACCGCTGGCAGAGATCAAGGAACTCGATAACCTCTCTGGCGAATTGGGGCTCGAATTACCCGAGCAAACCTCCGACGTTGATGCTGAGCCTGATGAGGGAGGCGAAGCCTCTCAATCCGAAACAGCGATGGAAGACGCCGCAACGCCTGATGGCGAGCAGCCGGAATTAGAAGACGCAGACGATGCCCAGCAAGACAGCCGCACAGACTGATTCCCCAGAGTTGATCGCCGAAGACAAAGGCCAGAAACTGCAGAAGGTGTTGGCGAATCTGGGTCTGGGTTCGCGGCGCAAGATGGAGCGCTGGATTGAAGAGGGCCGCGTCACCGTAGATGGCAGCGTGGCTACCTTGGGCGATCGCATTCATGCTGGGCAGTCCTTGCGCTTGGATGGCAAACAGTTAGAGGTGGAAGTTTCGGAGCAGGCGCGTGTGCTTCTCTATCACAAGCCAGTCAGAGAGGTATGCTCCCGGGACGATCCCGAGGGCCGTAAAACGGTGTTCGAGCGTCTGCCCAAACTGAAGAGTGGCCGCTGGATTTCAGTGGGACGCCTCGATTTCAATACCTCCGGTGTGCTGCTTTTTACCACAGACGGGGGGCTGGCCAATGCACTGATGCACCCCTCCAATGCGATTGAGCGGGAGTACCTTGTACGCGTCATGGGACGGGTCGATGAGCCCATGCTCCAGCGGTTGAAAGACGGCATAGAGCTCGATGACGGCCCGGCACGATTTTCTGACATTCAGGAAGGTGGCGGTGACGGCATCAATCGCTTCTTCTATGTCGTGCTGATGGAGGGGCGCAATCGTGAGGTCCGCCGCCTGTGGGAATCACAGGGAACCACCGTGTCGCGGTTGAAGCGCGTCCGCTATGGTGAAGTGTTCCTGCCATCGAAGCTCAAAAAGGGGCAGTGGCTGGAGTTGCCGCAGCGGGACGTAGACGTGATCTATCAGATGGCCG
>JAHEJH010000123.1 GCA_024638905.1 Luminiphilus sp. | reverse complement strand
GTTGTGGCTAAGTCGAAGGGAATACCCAGCACGGCGACATCGGCGTCGGCCAAATCGCGGGTATACCGGCGGCGCATAAAACTTAAGATGCCGCCGTAGGTGGCCTCCTCGGTCACACCTTTGAGGCTCTCGCGGAGCATTGCCTGATCGGAGGGTGAGCTCATATATACTTCTCTGTTGTCGTTATTCTCGGCCGAGCAAGTTAATCACATAACCCGCGGCGAAACAGGCGAAGGCGACCATGCTGATCGGCGGCAAACCGCCATGCCAACCCGCGGGCTGAAGCCAGCCGCTATAGCCCATAAAGAACAAATGCCCCGCGCCCAGTAGTAGGGCAAACAGCATGAACCGTCGCGAGGTAATGAACTGGATAAACGCCGCATCTTCTCGCAGGAAAGTCTGGAAGCTCATGTTGTAGCCCCAGAGCACGACAAAGGCAGCCACCCCGCCCAGCATGCTCAAACCTGCATTCAGCGTGAGCGTGCCATCAGGCATAAAGAACTTGCCGTACACCGCAGGGTGAAACAGTAAAAAGCTCATCAGCACATGAATCAGCACAAATAAGAAGCCGGTCATGCCCAGCGCTTTGCGGGCGTTAAGCCAAGAGGTAGCGACTGCGCCGCCGAGGCTTTTGTAGGGCCCGAGGCTGAAGTTGAGCGTTAACAGCAGAAACGCCGCCAGACACACCCCTTTATTGAGGATAAACAGCGGAAAGTCTTTCCAGGGAACCGGCCCGAGAATGTGGTAACGCAGTACGGCATAACCCAGAGACAGCAGAAAGACACCGAATATGATCGACGGCGCCGCGTTGGCACGCTCGTCCGCACTGGCTCCGTTGCTGATATTGCTTGCCATGCGCTCCCTCTTATTGTTTTGACGTCGGTTAATCCTAAATCAAAACGGGGGAGCCGGTGATTAGGAAGTCGCCACCATCACCGGGCGCTTGCCGTCTTTGCCGTAGAGGTTGACCTGCAGACTCGAAATCGCATGCACCAAAATAATCGGCTCGATCTTCTGTTTGCCGGTCCAGTAGATATTCGGGAACCGCTCGAGAATGCGCTCATAGGCCATCTTGAGCTGCAGCTGCGCAACCCGATTGCCCAGACAACGATGCACGCCGTGGCCGAAGGCTAGATGCTTATCGACGTTGTCGCGCATCATGTCGAACTGGTCGGGGTTGGGGAAAACGGAGGGGTCCCGGTTCGCCGCGCCGTACCACATGACCACTTTTTCATCTTTGGCGATGCGCTGTCCGGCGACTTCAGTGTCTTCCATTGCGGTGCGCCGCATGTGCATCACCGGTGACACCATGCGCAGTGCCTCGTGGGACATCCGTTCGATCAATGACGGGTCATCGAGCACCATCTGCCGCTGCTCGGGAAACTCGGTTAGCAGGCGGATCGTGCCCGAGAGGGAATTCCGGGTCGTATCATTACCCGCAAAAATAATCAGTAGCCATGAGCCGTCAAGATAGCTCTGTGACAAGGGCTTTTCGCCCAGCGTCGCGTTGGCAATGGTGGTCAGCAGGTCCTCGCGGGGGTTGCGGATTCGGTCCGCCATCACCCGCTCGCCGTAGCTGAACATATCGTGCAGGATCTTCTCAAAACGGAACGGGAAGGAGGGCTCGGCGAGGAGCATCCTGAACGGGTGGGTGATGAACTGAGGGGCCAGCTCGAGGTAGTGCATCCACTTGATGATGTCGGCGCGGTCTTCCTCGTCGACACCCAGCATTTCGCATAGGGTGAACATAGGTAATTCAATGGAGAACAGCTTGGCGAAGTCCACTACCGGGCCCTGCCGCTCCATATTGTCGAGCAAATCGTCAATCTTGCGGCCCACCCGCTCCTTTAAGGTCTCGATATAAGCGGGGAAGAAAAAAGCCGCTTGCTGGGTGCGCAGATCCCGATGAAGATCCGCGTCGAGGTTAATGAGCGAGTTGTAGGCGGCATACATCAGCCGCTCTGCCCTACCCTTGTCGTTGCGCAGCACGCTCATATTGATGCTGCCTCGCTGGGAGGAAAAGATCTGCGGGTTGAGCTCCACGTGTTTGACGTCGTCGTAGCGCACCACGGACCAGAATCCAGAGGACGGCTTTTTGATCTGTGACCACATCACCGGCGCGTCCTCGCGCATACGGCGATAAAAATCGAAGGGTTGCCCGCGGGTCCAGGAGTTCGTGACGCCCAGCTTGAAGCCGGGCAAACGCGGATAGGTCTCCTCAAAGACCGGGTCGCGCGCGCCGCTATCGAGCAAAATGTCGTCGCTCACTGCCGGATGGTGTTCTATCGGTTGTGCGCTATTCATTGGATTCCTGAATAAGGTGCTGTGTCAGTTGGCGCCGGTGTAGGCTACGGCGATCTTCTACGGGCAGATCATGGGGCTCAAGGTCGCATCATGCCAGTTAAGGGTCATTTTTGGCTAAATGGCTGGTGCCGCACTTGAGCGGCAGCGCATAGATCCGTCGCAAACGACGCCCAATAGCAGAGATGAAGCCCGTTTGACGTTGAGAGCCGTATAATCCGCGTCGTTTCCCTGTGAGGACCAGTTTTGCGGATCTTTTTAACTTTCCTGTTTGCCCTGTGCCTGCCCTTAACGGGCAAGGCCGAGTATTCCCGCACCTACCTAGACAGCTATCCGCTGCAGATGGCCGCCGTCGGCGAGCTCGACATTGCCTATCGCATCGTCGAGCGGGGTCCCGACAAACCCAAAGTCGTGGTCATCATGGGTCTGGGGGGTTCGAATGTGGCATGGGGTGACTCGCTAATATCAGGACTGGCCAACGGCGGCTACGAAATCATGCTGCTGGACAATCGTGACACTGGCGCCTCGACCCGCTTTGATGACTGGGGGCAGCCCGTTTTATGGTGGGAACTGCTCAAATACCGGTTGGGCTTTTCAGTGAACGCACCCTATACGTTGAATGACATGGGGGCCGATATTGCCGGCCTCATGGACGCAGTGGGCTACAACGAGGCACACATTATCGGCGCCTCCATGGGCGGCATGATTGCCCAAATTGTGGCGGCCCAGCACCCCGCAAAGACACGCAGTTTGATCTCGATTATGTCGACCACCAACGCGCCCCATCTGCCGCCGCCGACTGACGAGGCTGAGATGAGGTTGCGCAACCTGGCGACCGGTGAAGCCGAAGCGGACCGCGAACAGTCCATTCGCGACCGGGGGTTTTATCCAGAGTCCATGCAGCGCCACCTCATGGCCATCTTCAAAACCGGTGATCGCTCCGACGAGGTGGCCACCATCGCCGCACCCACCTTGGTGTTACATGGAGCGGATGACGGGTTGGTGCCGCCCGAGCATGGCCGGCATACCGCTTCACTGATCCCGGATTCCCGCTTTTTGCTGATCGAGGGTATGGAGCACAATATGCCCGAGGACATCATTCCGCTGCTGGTCGACGAGATGACCGGCCATATGGACGCCGTTGAGGCTGGCGGGCTCGCCACCCGCTCGCTGACAACATCAGATAAAAAAATGGCGCCCTGAGGCGCCATGATTGTTCTTTCTACATTGCCGCTCAGAAATCCAGACGCACCCGCACGCCAATGTTCCGGCCTGGTAGTGGCACCTGATCCTTCACAAAGGATGAGTGATTACGCGCCACCTCGTCAGTGAGGTTGCGAGCAAACGCCGTCAGCGTCAGGCGTGTAGAGTCGTTGAAGCCATACGACCACGACGCATCTGCGTTCACCAGCGTAAACCCGTCGGTCGCCGATTCACCCGGCGCCACGTTAGTCTGACGCTCCACATCCTTCACCAGCAGTTTGGCGGAGAAATCGCTCAGCGTGTAACGAGCAGTGAACATGTTTCTCGCCGGCACGATCCGAGGCACATCACCGCCATTGGTAAATTCGGCATCGACCTCATCTCGTCCCAGAGTCAATTCCAGTTCGCCACGGGGTAGATCAAATCGCGTTCCAATCTCGATCTCATAACCGGTGAACTCAGCGTCCTGCTGGCGGTACTCCGACAGAATCAGGCCACCATGATCGAAGTGTTCTTCATCATGGTCGTCGTCGTGATGCTCACCTTCATGCTCCTCGTCCATGTGCGCTTCATGCTCTTCTTCAAGCTCATCACGAAGGTAAATGTAGTTATCGACCCGGTTGTAATAAAGAGAAGCCGAACCGAAAACGTTGTGATAATCAAAATTGAAGGCAAGATCGATGTTGTCTGAGCGCTCTGTGTCGAGCGTGATGTCACCCACCTCGTAACGGCTGCTGGCGAGGTGTTCACCGTTCATGAACAACTCGACGGCCGACGGTGTTTTGCTCACGCTCGCCAGACTCAGTGACAGCGAACTGTGCTCATTGAGATCCCGACGTAATGTTGCCGCGGCACTGAACACTTCATCACTGAACGCCGCAGCCTCGTACACCATCTCCTCTTCATGATGCTCTTCGTGCTCGCCTTCATGATCCTCGTCGTGGTCACCCTCATGCTCCTCGTCATGGTCACCTTCGTGCTCTTCACCATGCTCATCATCGTGGTGCATCTCGGCAACGAAACCATCGCGGTCTACCTGATCAAAGCGCACACCCAGATCCAGTGTGGCAAATCCCAGATCGTCCGAGCTGAAGAAGCCCAGCGTGGTCTCGGTGGAGTCCACCGGGGCCATGAAAGCCTCCTCACCAATGATGGAGATTTCCTCCTCGGCGTAGTTCAGTACGACCCTACGGATGCGCTCGCCCGCACTCAGATCAAAGGCGACCGAGACTTCCGTGGCTTCATTACTGAATACTGTTGGGCCTTCCGCGTGGTCATGGCCTTCGTGGCCTTCTTCCTCTTCACCTTCGGCGTGTTGCTCCATGAGCTCGTAATCCGTGTTCTTCACGGCAAAGTCGATGGCATTCAGGAAAGGAATAGACGTTTTAAATGAGCCACTCAGCGCAATGATCTCTGACTCAGTCTTGGAAAAAATACGCTCCTCACCGTGCTCATCATGACCCGTATGATCGTCTTCCTCATGCTCATCGTGATGTTCCTCCCCTTCCTCGTGACCCTCTTCGTGGCCCTCCTCATGCTCACCCTCATGCTCGTCGCCATGCTCTTCATGGGCAGCTTCAGAGTGAAAAGGGATGCCATAGGTGCTACTCAGATCGCTATAGGAGAGACCCACATAGCCCCAGTCGCCGGTGGTGGACAGGCCCAGTCGATGAGAGGTGGTCGAGACATCGGAGTTGGCGAGCTTGTCCATGTCACTATGACCCTCCTCATGACCCTCCTCATGGCCCTCTTCGTGCTCCTCTTCGTGGTCCTCGTGCTCGTCCTCATGGTCCTCGTCGTGATGATCGTCGTGCATATCGAGCACCGCGCCCTTGGGGATTTCATAATCCTCCATGTCGACGTCCTGATAGCTGTAGGTCAAATTCAAGCCGCCCACATTGCCGCGCAACGTGAGATCAACCGCCTCGCCGTCATTGACCGACTGGGCTTCGGCACCCACGGTGCCGCTGAAACCCTCGAGGTCTGTTGTGGGGATACTGTTATCCACCACATTCACGATGCCCCCGATCGAACCGTTGGAGTACATCAGCGCCGAGGGGCCGCGAACGATCTCAATCTGCTTAACGTCATTGAGGCTGACATCGACGGCATGATCCGGCCCCAGCGCCGAGACATCGCGGATCACCGTGCCGTTATTCAGCACTTTGACGCGGTTACCGCTCATGCCACGGATGATTGGCTGGCCGACGGCCGCACCAAAATCCGCAGAGGAGACGCCAAGAAGCGCATCCACATGCTCGCCCAGCGACTGAACGCCTGTTCCAGCCATGACGTCACCATCCAGAACGTGGATAGGACGTGTAGCGGATGATTCGTTAACGCCGACAAATGACGCCGTCACAACGATTTCTTCCAGTAAAGTTTCTTCGCTTCCTATTGCCGTAAACGGTAAAACCGCCGCTGCAGTGAGAGCGCGTGCTGATAAGCGCCGCATGCTCGCCTCCTAAAAAAGGTTTCAGTGAACTAAAAGGGGTTTGTTCAGCTGAGAGGCGGTGCGCGGGCCTTAAAAAAAGTACTGGGCGCCACGACAGAGACGACAACAAGGCTCTCTGCCGATGCGATGGCCAGTGAAGGTGTAGGGTTGATGACGGCTGTCGGCGTCGCAGCGGACTGCTCAGCTGAGCAGTGGTGGCATTCGGTATGGGTTTGCCCAAGGTCGCCGCCGAGGTCGTGCTCGATGGCATGCACAGTGTTGCTGGCGACGAATAGGATCGCCGCGCAAAGCACCCACCGCGCAGACTGCTTGTAGCTATTGAGCATCATGTCCGACTGGAACCCTTTGGTCCGTCACCCGCCTGTATTCAGGGTAGACGAGTCGTAAGGGCCATCACAAGGCCGCAGACGGGGGAATATGGCATCACTTTTGGTCGCGCCATCAGCTCGTGTAGACCTCGTCAAAGACGCGATCGAAGACTTCGAGCTCTTCGATGCGGCCCATGCTGACCCGTGAGTACGTATCATAACCCTTGTAAATGCCACGGATTTTCACATTGCGAGCGGCCATTTTGGCCTTGAAGACATCCGCGTCGCGCTGGATGTCGGCGTAGACAAAACTCGTCTGCGAGGGCAGTGGTTCAATCCCGTGGCGCCGGAACGTGGTATTCACCATCTCGCGGCCCTGAAGAATCTTGTCGCGGGAAAAAGCGATGAAGTCCTCATCGAGGTAGCTGTGATAGGCGGCGTAAAGCCCCACGCCGTTCGGCCAGGCCATCACGTTGTCTTTAACCACACTCACGATATCGGGATGACCCATCCCGTAGCCCACACGAAGCCCGGCCATGCCGAAGATTTTTGAGAAAGTCCGTGTAATAAGAATATTGGCGCCACCACGCACCAGATCGACCATCGAGGTGTAGTCGGGCTTGTCGGTGAGTTCGTTGTAGGCCTCATCGATCAAAATCGGGACCTTGGGGCTGATCTCTCTGCAGAAGCTGCGCAGCTCATCGCCATCGATGGCCATCCCCGTCGGGTTATTGGGGTTGCAGAGATAGACCAGGCTGACGGAGTCATCGACTGCACGTGCCATGGCCTCGAGATCAACCGCCATGTCTTCACGCAGAGGCACCCGATGCACGGCGACACCAAGCCTCTCGGCGTAATTGAGATGATCTGAGTAGGTCAACGCCGGTGCGATCACCTTGCCGCGTTTACCAAACGCCATCATCGCGGCCTGCAGGCCCTCGTTGGACCCGGACGCCAGAAACACCTGCTCACGATCCAGCTGGTGGCGTGCCATAAACAAGCCCATCAGATCGTCCTCTATGGCACCGGGATAG
>JAHEJH010000116.1 GCA_024638905.1 Luminiphilus sp. | reverse complement strand
CTGGCGCGGCGTAGCCTGCCGGGATGGCGGCGAATGGGTGAACCAAGTCGTGGGTAGCGAAATCTTCCTCGAGCAGGAAACCCAGTATCGTCCCGCCGGTGCCGGCGACAGCGAGCAGGTTGCGCGTTTTATCGACGAGACTGCGACCGATGTGGCCCTTGGACCGCAGCAGGAAGCGGCGCTGATCGGATCCGGTTGGTAAGCCTGCGCTCATAAAATATCCGGCGCGGGTCTCGCGCCAACCACACAGCCACAGCTGAACACAATCTACAGCCCAGCAACCTCCTGACAGCGGTCACTCGCCTGCGCCGGAAGACTGCTTGGCAATGCTGCTTGCGTTACGCTCTCAGCCGGCCGATCATTGAGCACAGATAATCCGTAATCGAGAGGCCAGTGCTGATGAATGCATACCTGATGCCGCTGACCGGCGGCGTTTTGTTGGGCCTCTCCGCCATGTGGTTGCTGCTTTCTCTCGGCCGCATAGCCGGTATCAGCGGCATTGCCTGGGGGTCCCTTGCAGGCCCAGAACGCGTGTGGCGAACCCTGTTTTTGATGGGTTTGCTACTTGGCGGCCTGCTGACACACAACGTCATGGGCCAACCTGTTCCGGCTGAATCCACCGCGCCCTTGTGGTTGATTGTCACGAGTGGACTCCTCGTCGGCCTCGGAACGCGCATGGGTGGCGGCTGCACTAGTGGCCACGGGGTGTGTGGACTAGGCCGGCGATCCCCACGATCACTGGTCGCCACGCTGACCTTCATGACGCTGGGCGTCATCACCGTATTTGTGATGCAAAGCTTGATGGGAGCTTCGGCATGAGGGCGTGGCCCGCTTTAATATCAGGCGTCCTTTTTGGCCTTGGACTGACCTTGTCGGGCATGTCAGACCCGGCCAAAGTGCTCGGATTCTTGAATATCACCGGGGCGTGGATACCGGATCTGATCTTCGTCATGGGCGGCGCTGTGGTCGTCACATTTCTCATCACTCCGCTCGTGACGGCACGAGAGGCGCCCTTGCTGGCGTCGGCTTTTTCACTGCCCGGCAAGCAGCTGTTGGATCGACGCTTGGTGGGCGGCGCCGTGCTATTTGGCATCGGTTGGGGACTGTCGGGCTACTGCCCGGGACCTGCGTTAGTGAGCTTGCTATACGGCTACGAATCAACCGTGGTGTTTTGCTTGGCTATGTTCGCAGGGATGGCATTGGAGGGCCCGCTCGGCCGCTTGCTCGCACCATCTTGAGCGCCGGAGCACTCCTTGACCCGGATCCGGTTATGACAGGTCCAGCGCAAACTGTTTGAGTACATTGAGCGGGACAATCTCAAGCGTTTTTTGGTGGGTCGCTCGCAAGTAAAGTCTCGGTGCTTTGCCCGCTTCGTGAGCCTGATGCCAGCGCATCGCGCACAGACACCATCGATCACCCTCTTTCAACCCGGGAAAACCATATTGAGGCATCGGCGTCACCAGATCGTTGCCTGCTGATACCGAGTAAGCGAGGAACTCATCAGTCATCTGTGCACAAACCGTGTGCAGGCCATGATCCATGGGTCCGGTGTGGCAGTGGCCGTCGCGAAAGAATCCGGTAACCGGGTCCTGACAACACAGCTCGATGGGCAACCCCAATACATTGAGCTGCTTGGGCGGTTGACCCGATGGCTCTCCCATTGCCGTTTCTCCTGCGAGGATTGAATTACGGAAAGCTCAACGACGCATCGTGTTTTTCCCGCCGGGCTACAGTAGCATCATATCGACACTAGCAGGACGCCCCTCCCGATGTTGAGCCCGGATAACCACCTTGGAATTTTTGCTGCCCTGATGGGACTGGCCGCGCTCGCCTTCTGGTTGCAAACGACGCGCCTGGGAGCACTGCTCACCGGTACAGTTTTGGTGATTTTGATGGCCATTGTCGCAGCTAATGTCGGCCTCATCCCTCATCAAGCGCCCACCTATGACTTCGTCTTTACTTATTTGGTGCCCGTGTTGATTCCTCTTTTTCTTCTGCAGGGAGACGTCCGGCGGCTTCTGCGTGAGGCATCGCGGACTGCGCTCGCCTTTATGGTGGCCTCAGCCGGTACCGTGGCCGGAGTCCTGCTGGCCATCTCCCTCCTCGATCTCAGCACATTGGCAGGGAGCGCGAATATCAACGCTGCAGACAGGGAGAGCGCCATTGCCGGTTTGTTCGCGGCCACCTACATAGGTGGATCGGTGAACTACGCTGCGTTAGGCGAGATGACCGGGCTATCTGGCGACGCTTCTTTTTTCTCAGCGGCCACCGCCGCTGACAATCTGTTTAGCGCCATTTTTCTGAGCGTGCTGGGGCTGTTACCCGGCGTGCAGTGGTTAGCTAGACGCTTTCACGACCACCCCCAGACGAAAACCCCTAGCTCCAACGACACCATCTCAGAAAGCAATGGGGTGTCGATGACACCCACCTCACTTTGCACAGCATTGGCGGTCGCCACGCTGCTGGTGACTATCAGTGATGCACTCAGCGCTTGGCTGGACTTCTCGGGAGGGCGCTACATTATTTTAACGCTACTGACCCTCGGTCTCGCTACGTTGGTGCCGAAATTACGAGACTGGTGTACCGGGGGATTTGAACTCGGCGTTGTGTTGTCATTCGTTTTCTTTGGCTCGATCGCTGCCGGGGCGGATGTTGTCGCCATGCTCAGCGTAGCCCCCATCTTGATCGCTCTGGTCACCATTTTGCTGACAACCCACTTGCTCTGTCTGCTGGTCATCGGCCGCTGGCTGAAGCTCACATTGCCGGAATTACTGACCGCCTCCAACGCAGCGGTACTCGGTGCTACCACCGCGCCGGCAATGGCTGCCGCCAAGGGGTGGTATGACCAAATTACGCCGGGTGTTCTGGTGGGCGTACTGGGCTATTCATTGGGCACGCTCGTCGGAGGATTGCTCTTCAATCTACTGTGACACTGTTCCGGTCCTGTCCTGCCGCGAATTACCTGAACACACCTGCTGAGCAATGTGACCAGCAGCGAGCCTAGCTGTCGCGCGCGCTAGCCTGTCGCCGGCGGTGCGCTGTCATCGCTCGCGTAAGCGAGTAGACGGGTCGCCACGTCCCTTCCCGACGTCACCGCGCCTTCCATCCAGCCATACCAGCCTCGAGAAAAATCACCGCCGGCAAAGAGCACTGGGGGAGACATATCCGCCAGCTCGTGTAGCCCGCGCACCTGACCGGGCGCACTACTCAACCAGGATCCCCGTGCGTAGGGATCCGCTATCCAGTCATGCGAGAGCTGTTCCTCGTGAACCACAGCATGGCGATGCCGCGTCGCCAACACCCGCCAACTGTCGGCTAACGCCGCGTCGTGATCGGGTTCGGCAACAGCAAAGGTACAGACCACCTCTGATCGCGCACCGCGCCGGGAGTACACCTCGACTGCGTGCGGCCAGCCGACAGACTCGATGGGCTCGGATAGTGTGGCAACTGCCCAGCCTTTTGCGGCGCGACCAACGTGACCCTCCGCGATCACCTGCGCGGCCTCAGTGGGCAGCGGCATGTCGAGACTCAGGTGCGACAGCGCATTAAGCGGCAGCGCAACGATCACCTGCCCCGCCAAAAGCTGGCCTGCAGGGCCCTCGACGATGACGCCCTCCCCAGTTTTCGCAATACGGGTCACCGGGTAATTCAGTCGCAGCGCCGGGCCAAGTTTTTTGGCGATAGCGATACTCAGGGATTGCGCGCCCCCCGCAATGCGACTTTCAGCACCGTTGAAGGCCGCCTCAACACCACCGAAAGCCGCGAACTCATGAAACAGATTGAGCATGCTGTACTCGTCGGGGTGCGCGCCTTGCAACGCGAACCCGTGGGCGAGAAAAGTCGGCAGATGGTTAATGTCGAGAGCGTGCGATGCCAAGAAAGCCGTTACGGGCAGATCGAACTGATCAAGGCCTTCATACCAGTTCGGCTGACTAGGATTAAGCTGGGTCCCGATGCGATCGCAGATTCGGACAATACTGTCCCACGAGCCAGCCTCGGTGCCAGGTGACAAAGGCTCTAGTGGCGTCTGGGAAGTTGTGTCTTCGACATCAATCCCATACCGCGCCAGTTCGTGCATCATCGCCTGATGCTGGTCAGGGTCCACCCACTCGGCGCCCAGATCTACAGTCAGGCCAGCCGCCTCAAAGGGTACGCTGTAGGTTCTGCCCCCAACGCGGTCTCGCGCCTCCAGCAACACTACCTGCCTGCCGGCATCCAATAGATCGCGAGCGGCACACAAGCCCGCGAGACCAGCACCGACGACGACTGTTTCTATCTGCTCCATAACGGCATGCTACACGCTCATTCACTGCATCGGCACACCTAAGCATCGAGTGGCGTATGCTTGGCAGATACCCGTCCAAAGATGAGCACAACGCGTGAACATTAATCCAGAAATTGATCTGAGCGTCGCAGCGACTACGCTGGCCAGCCGAGGACGGGTGCAGATCAATGACTTTGCTTCAGCAGAGTCAGCCAAGGCGCTCCATGACTTGTTGCAACAGCATGACGACTGGTACTTGAGCTACAACGAAGGCCCGGACAATTTTGAGACCAGCGAGGTCGAGTTTGCAGCGCTCACTATGGAACAAAAACACCGCTTTACAGCTGGGGTATATCGGCGAGCGCGTTCCGGCTTTCAGTACCTGTTCAAGCAGTACTACATCAGTCAGGCTGTGGCCTCGGGCGAGAATCAGGGCCATCCCATGCACGCCGTGCACGAGTGGGTTACGGGGAAGGATTTTCTTGGCCTAATGCGCGACGTGACGGGAAGAGACGACATCCGTACTTCCGACAGCTATGCCAGTCTTTATGGCCCCGGCCACTTTCTGACACGTCATGATGATCGACACCCAACCCATCAGCGCATCGCCGCCTGGGTCCTCTCCATGACGCCAGAGTGGGATGAAAACTGGGGTGGCCACCTCGCGTTCTATGATGAGGCGGGCAATGTCGTAGAGGCCTTCAAACCAGCCTTCAATACTCTGAATTTGTTCACGGTGCCCCAGCACCATGCAGTACAGCTGGTCACACCATTCGCCGGCGCACCGCGAACTAGTTATCTGGGGTGGCTACTGGCCTGACCCATCAGATAAACGTCGCGATCTGCTCCAAAGATTTTTTGACCGTGGCCGCGCGCGGCACCATCGCCGTCTGGGAAGGGTGCCCGACGACCAACAACACATAGGGCCGCTCATTGCTCGGACGCTGAAGAATCTGATTCAAGAATTTCATCGGGTTTGGCGTGTGGGTGAGCGTAGCGATACCCAGCTGATGAAAAGCGTTGATCAGAAATCCTGTGGCGATACCCACCGACTCCGGCACGTAGTAGTGCTTTTGTCGCGCACCTGAATCATCGATGCCGTATCGCTCTGCAAATACAGCAATCAACCATGGCGCCGTTTCCAAAAACGGCTTGGACGCATCCGTGCCTATTTTTTTCAGATCATTAATCCACGTCTCTCCCGCACGACCCCCGTAAAATGCCCGTTCTTCTGCCTCCGCCGCCTCGCGGATCGCACGCTTGGTGTCAGGGTCACACACGCAGGCAAAGTGCCATGGTTGGTGGTTCGCGCCGCTCGGCGCTGAACCTGCAGCGAGCACACAGGCCTCAATCACGGTACGATCGATGGGCTCATCAGAGAAATCCCGCACCGTGCGCCGTCTTGCAAGCCGATCTCTATAAGCCATAGCGTCATCCAATATCACCCCCGGAGCCAATACTTTTGGGGGGTCCAAAGGTATCGGATCGTAGTCGAAGTCAGTCATGCTTTCGGCCGCCATCTAGCGTGAAAGATGTGAGTGTATACCCGCGCTTCGACGACACCTTATTTAGCGCTGACCAATATCCTTAGGCAGCGGTGCCCACATTAATGATCTTTCAGTTAGCATTTCGTTATGAAAGTCATTCAAAGAGCGGGTGTGAGGGCAAAGGATCGTGATCTTGCTCTGAAGTGGATCAAACGATGCCTGCGGGAAATCACCCGCAAAGATTACGAACTACCGGTGGACTATGGTGAGGCACGCAATGATCTCGTAGTAACCGTAAAACGCGCTGGCCATCGCTCATCAGCATGCGCCAAGGGCATCACAATCGATATTTCGGCGTACACAAAAGGTATTTCCGCTCTTCTGGAGTACCCCGCCTTCGCTCACGACCCCGTCATCGGATCCAGAGACGCCATCACTCCGGAGCTGGTCCTCGCCGGCACGATCGCGCATGAAATCAGCCATTTTGTGCAGTATCGCTACGGCCCCGATACACGGTGGCTACAAAAACGCTATCGCAAACCTCACGGTGAGGGGTTTCGAGATATCTATCGAATATTGCGATCAAAAGTAGTGAATCCACATCTCAAAGATGTGTGAAAGGTCGAAATAGTGCTGCGCGCTATACCCGCATTTTCATCCAGACCGCACATCAAACTTGCCCAGACGATTTACCACGCAGTCCCGATCAAGCCTCGCCAAGGAGACTTCCGTGAGTGGTGCGCCAATCTAAACCTACTGTGCTTCGCGACAGGACGCACATTTGAGACCATAATCCCGATCCGTCATACGCATTGAGCCTTCCACGTTATGCAAGTTGATCAGGCATCCGCGGGCTTTTGCCCTGCCAAACTCAGCAAACTCGATGACCACCTGATCAGTCGTTATATCGAGCCAAAAAAAATATCAGGCTTCAACTTGAAGGTTGTGCGCAAAGGCAAGGTGGCGCACCACACCTCAACGGGCCTCATGGATATTGAGCGCGATAAGGCGATGCGCGACGACACCATCTTTCGCATCTATTCCATGTCCAAACCCGTCACTTCCATTGCACTGATGATGCTGATGGAAGAAGGCCGGTTTCAACTGACCGACCCTGTCTACAAATTCATACCATCATGGCGAGAACACCGCGTTTGGGTTGAAGGTGAAGGTGAAGCGATGGTGACGCGCGCGCCCAAGGCGCCGATGACCGTGCAACATCTGCTTTGCCACACAGCGGGTCTGACTTATGGGGGCTTTCTGCCCGGGCTGGAGCTACCCGTAGACCCGGCTTACGCGGCTGCGGGCATATCTAGAGCGGGTACCGACACCCTGCAGGAATTTGCTGAAAAGCTCGCAAAGGTGCCACTGCTCTATGAGCCGGGATCGCGATGGAGCTACTCCATGAGTACCGATGTGTGCGGCTATTTGGTTGAGGCGATATCGGGCCAGCCCTTTGAATCTTTTCTGCAGGACCGACTCTTCGGCCCCCTCGACATGCCCGACACCGGGTTTAGTGTTTCTGATGCACAATTGGATCGTTTTGCCGCCTGTTATGAGCGCGCACCAGACAAATCTCTGCG
>JAHEJH010000106.1 GCA_024638905.1 Luminiphilus sp. | reverse complement strand
AGTTTCTACTTATTGCTGCCCCTCCTCGGGCTGTTAGTTCGCCGGGTTTCTTGGAACAGAATATTGTTGGCGGCTGTGATGATTACACTGGGTTGGAGAGCCGGGTGGTTTCTGTCGACAGACACTGACAATTACCTGGAGATCCTCCCGATACTGGATTCTCTCCCGGGTGTCTTGCTGACATTTATGTTGGGGTTCAGCATGAATTTTCTCCCCAGTCAGTTATCGGTCTCTCAGCGGCGCTGGGGGATTTTTATCTCTATTAGCTTGTTGCTCATGCTGATGCAGTGGCAGTTATTTCTCAACGACGTGTATTGGACTGGTCACTGGATTTTGGTCATTTGGCCCCCAATGATTGCGCTACCCATTGCAGGACTGGTTTACTTTCTCCGCGAACCCACTCCGGAGTGGCAGTGGTTGGAGCAGCGTTGGCTGGTATGGCTGGGTCACGTCAGCTTTGGCATCTATCTCTGGCATTTCCAAGTGATGCGTGTTCTGGTTCTTGTGTATCCGGATTTGTGGGACACGCCTGCGTGTAGCATGTTGGCTCTCATTATCTCGCTTTCAGCCACTTTGGCCTTGGCAGCACTGAGCTACTACCTTATCGAGAAGCCTTTAATGAACTGGGGGAAAAAAAACGCTTGAAGGACCGATTACTGACCTCTGCCGGGTGGGTCAGACGCCTTTTTGTGACGCTTAGCGAGACGCTCCATGCCCTTCAATGTGAACCAAGTGCATCCCGAGAAAGACCTCAAAGGAGCAGTTATCAGAGTCCTAGCTAGCAAAGATTCGAGAGCAACTGGAAGTGGAAATGGCTCACTACGGTTATGTCTAATGGGTTCTCGGTGATCTTCTTATCCCGCATAGCGCTGATCTCATGAAGCGGGACCTGCGTGAAGCCATTCTCAATCGTCAGATGTTTATCTGCGTGTTAACCGGGCTCGCCTCAGGCATGCCGCTGTACTTGCTGATGCAGCTGGTGCCTGCCTGGTTGAGATCCTCCGGCATATCGCTTGCTGATATCGGGTTGTTGGCTTTGGTGGGTCTGCCGTACTCCTGGAAGTTTCTATGGGCGCCCCTGATGGACCGTTTAAGTCTGCCTCTGGGCAGACGTCGGGGTTGGATGTTGGTGACTCAAATTTGTCTGATACTGGGAATCGGATCTCTGGGACACGTTGATCCGGTTGATAACATGGCGTTGGTTGCGGCATTTGCCTCAATCATCGCGTTCTTGAGTGCCAGCCAGGACGTGGCGATTGATGCCTATCGGCGGGAGATCTTATCTGATGAGGAGCTAGGGCTGGGCAATGCGATCCACGTGCAGGCCTATCGTATCGCCAGCCTGGTGCCTGGATCCCTATCTTTAGTGCTCGCTGATTCTCTGCCGTGGGTTTGGGTGTTCTGGATCACTGCGGCCTTTATGACGGTGGGTCTTTTGCTGTCCTTGAGCGTTACCGAGCCTGAGAACCTGGGCCCTCAGCCCCGTTCTATGCGCGAGGCCTTTATCGCGCCTTTTAGGGAGTATTTTGCGCGATCAGGTTGGCGAGCCGCCGCGTTAGCGCTCTTTTTTATGGTGGCCTACAAGCTTGGTGACAACATGGCGACGGCGCTGGCCACGCCGTTCTATCTGGATCTTGGATTTACTCTGACCGAGATCGGGCTGGTTGCCAAGCAGGCAGCGTTATGGCCATCTATCGTCGGAGGACTCCTCGGTGGCGTGATCATGCTGCGACTCGGCATCAACCGCGCACTATGGATCTTTGGCGCAGTGCAAATGATCAGCATTCTTGGCTTTGCCGTGCTAGCGAGCAGCGGGCCGAAGATCTGGCTGCTGGCCGCGGTCATCGCATTTGAGTATCTCGGTGTGGGGTTGGGGACGGCGGCGTTCACGGCCTTCATTGCTCGCGAATCCAGCCGGACGTTTGCGGCTACCCAGTTTGCTTTATTTACCGCTTTTGCGGCACTCCCGCGATCCATTGCCAGCGCATCCACTGGCTTTATCGTAGAGGACATCGGATGGGTTCAGTTTTTTCTGCTCTGTACGGCATTGGCAATCCCGGGGATGGTGGCCCTGTTATGGGTTGCTCCCTGGCGCGCCACGGAGTCCCTGCCTTGAGTCATGTTGTCATTGAAGTCCGGATAGCGATGGGAGGCTGAGTTGATGAGATGGATCGCTTTTCTCTACCCAATGATGGAGCTCTGGAGCCTCATCGAGTTGGGCGCTCGAACCACGGCGGGCGCTGCGCTGGTGTGGGTTCTGGTCGCGGGCCTCATTGGTCTGGCGGCCATCCGCTTTGCCGGGACGCAGGTGTTGGCTCGGCTTCAGGCTGCACAGCGGGAGGGGGCATTGCAGCAACACCTTCTCGCAGGTGATATGGCCCTGGCGATTGCTGGCTTACTACTTATCGCCCCGGGCTTAATATCCGATTCGCTAGCGTTACTGATTATGATTCCACCTTTTCGGGGCTGGCTGGGCAAGCTCATGGGTTTGCGGGGAGTTAAGACCGGTGCGCAATTCACTCACAGTTTTTCCCAGCCTCAGGCGGATGCCCATGCCCGATCTGAAGGTGGCGACGGGGTGATACTTGAAGGAGAGTTTCAAGAAGTCGATGTGACGCCCGCGAAGATCCAGCGCCACGGCCCTGACGGGGCCGGTCGAGCGTGACCCAGCCGCCGGGGGGCTAATTGGGCAAAAACCATAATATGAGGCCTGTTAAGGCCTTTTTTTGGCAAGCGCCTCTCTTTTTTGCCCCAATCAGCCATTTTTTTAGCACTCTCCCTTGCAGAGTGCTAAAAAATCCCTTGAAATGCGCGTCCCTGCCCCCATTAAGGGGGTAAGCCCGAAAGGGCGAGCTAGCGAAATCGATAATGTTGGAGAGTTAAACCCATGAATATTCGTCCGTTGTACGACCGCGTGGTCGTTCGTCGAAAGGAAGAAGAGGAAACCTCAGCGGGAGGCATCGTGCTGCCCGGCTCTGCTAAAGAGAAGCCCAATCAGGGTGAGGTGGTAGCGGTTGGTGATGGCAAGGTGCTGGAGAGCGGTGAGCAACGCGCGTTGTCCGTAAAGGTGGGCGATACGGTTGTTTTTGGCCAGTACGCCGGTAGCAACACCATCGAGGTGGACGGCGAAGAGCTGATCCTGATGAGCGAGAGCGAAATTTTTGCGGTCGTTGAGTAAGCGCACCGTACTGACTTGAGAAAGGAATAGAAAAGATGGCAGCTAAAGACGTATTTTTTGGCGATAAGGCCCGCGCCGGCATGCTAGAGGGTGTCAATATCCTCGCGGACGCCGTGAAGGCTACGCTGGGCCCCAAAGGCCGCAACGTGATTCTGGAGAAATCCTTTGGTGCACCGACCGTGACCAAGGACGGCGTCTCCGTCGCGAAAGAGATCGAGCTGAAGGATCGGTTCGAAAACATGGGCGCGCAGATGGTAAAGGAGGTTGCGTCGCAGGCCTCTGACGCCGCGGGTGACGGCACCACGACCGCTACCGTGCTGGCGCAATCGATTGTGAACGAGGGCTTGAAGGCTGTCGCCGCGGGCATGAACCCCATGGATCTGAAGCGTGGTATCGATAAAGCTGTGACTGCCGCGGTCGAGGCGGTCTCTGGCATGGCCACGCCATGTGAGGACAGCAAGGCGATCGCGCAGGTGGGTACAATCTCTGCTAACAGCGATGCCTCCGTGGGCGAAATCATTGCTGAAGCTATGGACAAGGTCGGTAAAGAAGGCGTGATCACCGTCGAAGAGGGCTCTGGTCTTGAGAACGAGCTCGACGTGGTCGAGGGCATGCAGTTTGATCGCGGCTACCTCTCGCCTTACTTCATCAACAATCAGGACAATATGTCTGCCGAGGTTGAAGATCCCTTCATCCTTTTGGTCGACAAGAAGATCTCCAATATCCGCGAACTGCTGCCCGTGCTGGAGCAGGTGGCCAAGGCTTCACGCCCACTGGTCATTGTTGCTGAGGACGTGGAAGGCGAAGCGCTTGCGACCCTGGTCGTGAACAACATGCGCGGCATCGTGAAAGTCGCAGCGTGTAAAGCGCCTGG
This sequence comes from Luminiphilus sp., assembly GCA_024638905.1. Classification (GTDB taxonomy): domain Bacteria; phylum Pseudomonadota; class Gammaproteobacteria; order Pseudomonadales; family Halieaceae; genus Luminiphilus. The sequence goes on along the minus strand of JAHEJH010000106.1, from coordinate 3,337 downwards.
CTTCGGCGATCGTCGCAAGGCTATGTTGCAGGACATCGCGATCCTCACAGGCGGCACGGTGATCTCTGAGGAAGTGGGTCTGGATCTCGAGAGTGCAGCGTTGGAGCACCTGGGTAATGCCAAGCGCATCACCATGGATAAGGACAACACCACTATCGTAGATGGCTCCGGTGACGCCGAGGCGATCAAGGGTCGCGTCAGCGAAATTCGTGTGCAGATCGAAAACACCTCCTCTGACTATGACCGCGAGAAGCTCCAGGAGCGCGTGGCTAAGTTGGCCGGCGGTGTTGCCGTGATCAAAGTTGGTGCGGCGACTGAGATAGAGATGAAAGAGAAGAAGGCCCGCGTCGAGGACGCACTGCACGCCACGCGTGCCGCGGTTGAAGAAGGCGTCGTCGCCGGTGGTGGTGTCGCGTTGGTTCGAGCCATCAGCCATGTTACGGGTCTTGAGGGCGATAATGAGGACCAGAATATTGGTATCGCAGCTGCGCTGCGCGCCATGGAAGGCCCGCTGCGTCAGATCGTTGACAACGCCGGTGATGAGGCTTCTGTTGTGCTCGACAAAGTCCGTCAGGGTGAAGGTAACTTCGGTTACAACGCTGCTACAGGAGAGTACGGCGACATGATAGAGATGGGAATTCTCGACCCCGCCAAGGTGACTCGCACCGCGCTTCAGGCAGCCGGCTCGGTGGCTGGCCTCATGATCACTACTGAGGTGATGATTGCCGAGGCGCCAAAGGACGACGCGCCAGCGCCCGCGATGCCTGACATGGGCGGCATGGGCGGCATGATGTAAGCTCGCCTCGAGGTGACACAGAAAGCCCGGCTGTCGCCGGGCTTTTTTTTGCCTCGAGGAACGCTGGGAAGCTATTTCTTGCCTGCCACAACATGAATCTTCATCGGTATAGAAAATGAAGGAAAACGGGCTGCCTCGGGGCCGCCGATCAACCCACCGCTCAGGCGTGCGCTGATATATAATGCCGATTGGGCAGGGCCTTTGCGCCGTCATTACAAAACCGGGAGACGCACGCATGTCTTATATTGAATTTTTCTTTCGCTATTTCCATGTGCTGGCCGGCATCGTCTGGATCGGCATGCTGTACTACTTCAACTTTGTTCAGACCGAGTATTTCAAGGAAGCCGAGGCGAGCGCTAAATCGGACGCCATGGCCAAACTGGCACCTCGCGCACTGTGGTGGTTCCGCTGGGGCGCCATGCTCACTTTCCTGACAGGTGCTTACTTGTTCCAAAAGGTCGGCGCGTTTGGCATGGCCATGCCCGCGATTTGGGTGGGCGCATTGGCGGGCACCTTTATGTTCCTCAATGTCTGGCTGGTGATTTGGCCGAATCAGCAGATCGTGCTGGGCATGAAAGAGGGCGATGGCCCCGCCGCTGCCGCGAAGGCGGGTCTAGCGAGCCGCACCAACACCTTGTTCTCTGGTCCCATGCTTCTGGGCATGCTGGGTTCCAAGCATATTGCGGCCATCTCCACCCAAGTCGGCGGCTCGGTAAGTGATACTGGGTTGTTCACGGCGATGGGCATCATCATTGTGCTCGAGATCAATGCGCTCTTCGGCGGCATGGGGCCCATGAAGTCTGTGATGGGCGTGGTTCACTGCTCGCTGGCGCTGATGTTGGCGGTTCTAGGTATTTTGCTATATCTCTGATTGCATCGGTTGCGTGTTATCAACCGTTTGAGAGGCGGCCTACGGGCCGCTTTTTTATGCGCGAAATACAGGTTGTCGCTATTCTGTGGGTTTCAGCAGAGGCTGTTTTCAGTTAATCAGTGCATCACTGTGTTATGTTCCGCGCCATCATAGATTGACCTCATCCAGCCGCGAGCCAATAGATTGATTCCCCGTTTACTCATCATTGCCTTGGGCTTGGCAACCTCGTTATGGGTCGCCACGACTACCGCACAGACACTCGTGCTGGTATCGATCGACGGATTCCGCTGGGATTATCTCGACTGGCCAGAAGCCACAAACATGCGAAGCATTGCGGCGCAGGGTTCGCGGGTCACAAAGCTGCGCACCGTGTATCCCTCAAAGACATTTCCTGGTCACCTGTCGATCGCCACAGGACTGCATCCGACAGAGCACGGTGTGATAGATAACTATTTTTGTCGCAGTGACCGCACTGATTGTTACAGCATGGGTAAGGGCCGCAAAGATCCCAGCTGGTTGGCCGGCATCCCGCTGTGGACCTTGGTCGAACAGCAGGGCGGTCGGGCTTCCACTTTTTTCTGGCCGGAATCCGATGCCCCTTTCGCCAACACGCTGCCCACTGATTATCGCGCCTTTGACGGTCGGATACCCCACCGAGAACGCGTACAGCAGGTCGTCGATTGGCTAAGTCTGCCTTCAAAACAGCGCCCCGAGTTGGTCACCCTGTACTTTTCTGTGGTCGATTCAGCGAGTCATACTTTCGGACCCACAGCGCCAGAGACACTTTCTGCGATTAGTGAGGTGGATCATCAGATCGCGGTGTTATGGCAGGCCATCGAATCAATCAATGCGGAAGAAGGCGCCGATATCAACCTGATGCTGGTCTCGGACCACGGCATGTCAGAGGTCGATCCTGATCTGTTCATCGATACCAATACATTGCCGCGGCCAAAAGGCTTCAAGCGCGTTAACGGCAGCACGCGCGTGACGTATTACCAACGTGATCCTGATGCTGACATGAATGCCTTGGCGGGTGCTTTGGACAGGATGAGTGATGGCCGCTGGCGACGGCTGTCCTATCTCGATCTTGCCGAGCGCCATTTTGAGAATCATCCGGGAGTCGGTGACCTCATTATTGAGACGGCGCCGCCTCGCGTTTTCCGTCGGGGTGGTGGTAAAGACCCAGGCCTTCGTGGCATGCACGGCTACCCGGCGACAGTGGAAGACATGGCGGCTTTCCTGGTGGCGGTGGGGCCTGACTTTCGAGAGGGCAAGGTCATCCCTGAAGCGCACCAGCTAGACGTGTATCCCGTGGCCGCGACACTTCTCGACCTGAAGGTACCCGACAATATCGCCAGTGACGGCGGTCCTCTGCGAGCGATCCTGCTCGAGCCGCAGTAATCGTCGGAGAGAATGTTACGAAGACGCATAAACGCTACTGGCATAGACATACGAGCCGGTGCGGGAATATCCCGCTATTTTCCTAGCAGCAGTCCCTGGCTCTAAAGCCTGCCTCCAGCACCTGCCTCCAACAAAAGCGCCGTTGCATTCCCCCGTTGTAGTGAGCGGGAATAATCCAACCTGTCGTCGCCAAGTGGGTGCAGAGAGATATAATTCCCACATCCGATAACGAGTGACGACTATGTCGCGCGACGAACTCAACGATATTC
>JAHEJH010000091.1 GCA_024638905.1 Luminiphilus sp. | reverse complement strand
TGGGTGACCGGGACTTGGGCGCCAACCGACTGAGCGGCTTCTATCGCAATACCCAAATCCTTGCGCATCCAGTCAACCGCGAAACCAAAGTCAAATTCGCCCTTGATCATGGTCTCGGCGCGGTTATTCATCTGCCAGGACTGTGCTGCCCCTTGTGCAATGACCTCCATGGCGGCCGTGACATCGAGCCCCGCGCGCTCGGCAAAGTGAATGCCTTCTGACAATCCTTGCAGTAGCCCCGCGATACAGATTTGGTTGACCATTTTGGTGAGCTGTCCGGCGCCGACCGGCCCCATATGCCGAACGCTTTTGGCATAGCATTCGATCAGAGGTAACGCGCCAGAGAAAGCATCGTCCTTAGCGCCCACCATGATTGTCAGCACGCCATTTTCCGCGCCAATTTGGCCTCCCGAGACGGGCGCATCGAGGAATCCCACGCCCGACTGCTCGGCGAGATTGGCCAGTGACGTTGCCAGGGCCTCTGAGGTGGTGGTGTGATCAATGAGGAGCGCGCCTTCGCGCATTGACGGGAGCGCGCCGTGCTCACCGGTGGTGACTTCGCGCACGTCATCGTCGTTGCCCACGCAAATCATCACGGCGTCTTGGTCCTTTGCAGCGGCTGCCGGGGTCGGTGCGACGTGGCCGCCGTACTCGTTTTGCCAGGCCTCTGCGCGGGCGGCGGTGCGGTTAAAGACGGTGACGGAGTGTCCCGCGCGCGTCAGGTGGCCGGCCATGGGGTAGCCCATGGCACCCAATCCGATGAAAGCGATGTGGCGTGGTGAAGTCATCTGTCGGCGCGTCCTGTCGTAAAAAGAGGAGCACAGCCTAACCCAATCAGGTTGTGTGTCAGATGAGGTAATGGCAATGAGCGACAACAGTTTGGATTTGGTGATCGGTGCGGGCAGTGGGATCGGGCATGCATTGATCGAGCGGTGGTCTCGCGAGGGCTCTCGCCCCGTTTTAGCGGTCGCTCGATCGGAAGCGTCTTTGGCGGCAGTGGGTGCACTCGGTGTGCAGACCCAGCACTGTGATTACAGTGAGGTCGCGCTCGCTGCACTCGCCGCTCAGCTGCAGGAGCAATCCTCAGACATTACGCGCTTGGTGATCTGTAATGGCGTGCTGCAGGGAGAAGGCTACCGGCCGGAGCGAGCACTCAATCAGCTCACAACGAATGCAATGCAGCAGGTGTTTGAGGTCAATACTTTCCTACCAATGCGGGTGCTGGCCTCGCTGGCACCTGTTCTCAAGCGAAGCGAGGCTCCACGGATCGCGGTGCTGTCAGCCCGGGTAGGGAGCATTGGCGATAACGGTCTGGGTGGCTGGTACAGCTACCGCGGCAGCAAGGCGGCGCTGAACATGATGTTGCGGTGCGCGGCGCTCGAGATGAGGCGCGTTAACCCCGCTGCCAAAATCATGGCCTACCACCCCGGCACAGTAGATACGCCTTTGTCTCAGCCTTTTCAGGCTAACGTGGCGCCGGAAAAACTATTTTCACCAGAGCGGGCAGCGACAGCACTCGACACAGTAATGGCGAGTCTGCAGGCAGATGGTGAGCTCTCTTATCTGGACTGGCGCGGCGAGACCATTCCCTGGTGATAAGCATTGCTCAACACGGTGTGTCACCTATTGCACCCTCGCGCTCTGTACTTATGTGGCAATTACAGTAGTCTTTCCCTCGCTAAATAGACTGTTTCCTGAGGCCCCCTTGGCTAATGCATTGTTGTCCGGGATCCAGTAGGCTAACCAACAATTGTTAAAGAGAGGAAAAAGCCTCATGAGAACTTTATTTATTTCACTGTTTGCGGTTTTTGCGTTCATCGCACAGCCCGCTTTAGCTGACGACGTAGACACAGCGATTGAAAACTTCCGTGGTGCGGGCGCGGGAGACTTTATTGATGACGCCTATGGCTATGCGGTGTTCCCTAGCATCGGCAAGGGCGGTATCGGTATTGGTGGTGCCCACGGCAAGGGCGAGGTCTTTGTCGGTGGCAAAAAAGTCGGCAAAACAAAAATGAGCCAGATCACCTACGGTCTGCAGTTGGGTGGCCAGGTCTACAGCCAGATGATTTTCTTCCGCGATGAGCGTGCGTTTGACGACTTTACGTCCGGTAATTTCGAGTTTGGTGCGCAGGCAACCGCAGTTGCGCTGACAGCCGGCGCGCAGGCATCGACGACGAGTGGCGGTGGCGGCAACACCTCCTCCGGTACCGACGCGGATTCCAGCAAAGTGAACGCTGACGACAAGGAATACGATAGCCGCAGTGGTATGGCGACATTTACCATTGCCAAGGGTGGTCTGATGTATGAAGCCACACTAGGTGGACAGAAATTCAAGTATGAGTCGCTCTAAAAGCGGACAGTGGTCATAGACGAGCCGCCTTCGGGCGGCTTTTTTTGCGGTCTGATCCCGCCTTTAAGGGATCCGGATCAGTCCTCAACCACTGAGAAGTGGATATCAACCTGAGGCAGGCGTGCGAGGAGCGGGTCTCCCAAGGCGCTGGCGGTCGTCCAGATACCACCGCCTACAGAGAGCTCATCCCGGGCGAGACAGAGCCCGGCTTGGGCCAGCATACGCGAGGTGGCGCCATAGCCCGGGTCGCGCTGACCCGCCACTTTGACGCGCAGCTGATTCTCGCCGTCGGTGCCATGTGCCCAAAACTCAAAAAAGCCGTTGTTGCGGGTGGTCTCACTGGGTCCCTCACCGGGGTCGGGCAACACTTTTTTCAGTAGCGCCCGAGTCGGTGAGAAAAAAGTGCCTGCCATCACGGCGCCCAAGCCTCCCGCGCTCAACAGCGCCTTGGCGCGGCTCGCGCACAGCTGGGATTCGTCATAGCGGAAGGCTGCGCCGTAGGGCAGGCCCGCGAGAGCATGGGAGCGTCTGACGACTTTGGTATTGATGGCCGCCATGACAAACGGACCTGTCCAGGACTCGAAGTTATCGTCCCAGGCGATACCCGCCTGATCCGGACCATCCAGTCCCTTGTCCAAACCGGCAGGGTAGAGCGCGTAGGGGTCCATGACCCGCTCCTTAATGACGGGGTCCTTGGAAGCCTGCTCCGCAACGTACATCAGGCTAGCGACTGTGCCCCCGCTGACTCCACCCGCGGCGCGCCCCATGCGGCCGGTCACGTGGGTGGCGTAGGAGCCGAAGCGCTCCTTGAACTGCTTCTGCAGGAAAAACACGGACAGGTCAGATGGGATCGAGTCGAACCCGCAGCAGTGCACGAGCCGCGCACCACTGTCCTTGGCGATCGGGTCGATCTGTTCATAGACCTCCGCCATCCACTGCGCTTCACCTGTGAGGTCGCAATAGTGTGTGCCCTCAGTCGCACAGGCTTTGAGCACGGGCGTACCGTACTGCGCATAGGGGCCAACGGTGCTGATTAGGGTGCAGGTCTGTCTTGCCATGGTGCTTAAGCTGTCGGGCTCGGCGCTGTCGGCAATGAGTATTGGCAGTTCCGGCAGGTTTAGCTCGCGCCGCACTTGCTCCAATTTCTGGGTATTGCGCCCTGCGATGGCCCAGCGGAGGTCCTGATGCTCGCTCGCCAAGTACTCGGCCACCAGTTTGCCGGTGAAACCCGAGGCGCCGTAAAGCACGATCTCAAACTGCCGATCTGTCATGGTCAACCCACTGCGTCAAAAAACGTTGAGAAGAGTAGCAAGTTCGGCCGACATTCCGGCGCACAGAGGCTGGTACTACTTTGCACATCAGGCCTGCCCACCAAAGTTCTGCAAATCAAATGCGACTTATCCCCATGGAGCGGGGGCGCCTCTCGCGGTACTATGCGCGACTTCGAGATTACCCGCTATGGAAGGTGGTTGTGACAGCGATGACGACCAGACGCTTCGCTGTCACCGTATCAAGGAGATGAACATGATTGCCAAATTACGGCAGGCCGCCTTGCCCATTGGAGTCGGACTGGCCGGTATTGCCCTATACGGGCTGCTGCAGGTTACTAAGCCGCAGCCCACCCCTAATATTGAAGCCCCTCGCCCCGTCAGCGTGGAGGTTGTCCCTGCTATCCGCGCCGCCTCACGGCCTACTGTCGTCGTGTACGGAGAGGTGCGACCGGCCGTGCGGACTCAGCTGGTGGCTCAGGTTGGCGGCAAAATCATGTCAATCGCGCCCGATTTTATCGAGGGCGGTCAGTTTGCCCCCGGCGAAGTGCTGCTGACTATCGAAGATACCGATTACCGCGCCGCGGTTGATGAGCGACGTGCACGGGTTGCGGCCGCCAAGGTGGATCTTGAGCAGGCACTCGCTGATGCTGATGTGGCCCGCAAGCAGCTTGCCGGGCAGAACGACCCCTCACCTTTGGCCTTGAAAAAGCCTCAAGTAGCGAGAGCTGAATCTGCGCTGAAGGCGGCTGAAACAGCACTTTCGCTGGCACAGACAAATCTGGAGCGCACACAGATCAATCTGCCCTTCAAGGGTCGCGTAGAGAGTCAGGCTGCCGATCTCGGGCAGTACGTCAATCCGGGCAAAGTGCTGGGAAGCGTATTTGGCACCGATGTGGCGGAAGTCAGGGTGGCCCTGACCACCAATCAGCTTTCTGCTCTGGGCATTCCCGTGGGGTATATCGGTGGTGAGACCGGCGGTCTGATGACGACGCTGTCTGCGGCGATGGGTGGCAGGATTCATCGCTGGGAGGGACGCCTGACGGGTCTTGATGCGGGGATCGAAGCGACCACTCGCAGCGTCTACGGCACGGTCAGAATTGAGGATCCCTATGGCGAGATACACGCCGACAGCGGTATGCCTCTCGCGGTGGGTTTGTATGTCGACGCTGAAATACAGGGGCGGACTATTGTCGATGCGGTCCAGATTGCCGCTGAGGGTCTACGCGCCGGTGACGAAGTCTTTGTTATAGACGGAGAGGGGCTGTTGGATGTCCGCCAGGTCGACGTGATTCATCGAAATCGGGACATGGTCATGCTTGCCTCCGGGGTCGAAGCGGGAGAGGAAGTGATTGTGTCTGCGATTCGCAATCCCGTGCGCGGTATGCGCCTGCAAGCCGTCGATGATGGGGCCATTGCCGATAGCGTCGGTGATGACGCGACACCGACAAACAACGAAGCCTGAGACTCGAGCCATGGAAGGTCTGATTCGCTGGTGGGTGCGCAATCCGGTTGCCGCCAACCTCTTGATGTTCATTATTGTCACGGCCGGCTGGTTGGGCCTGCGTGATATCGAGAAAGAAGCCTTTCCCTCTGTCCAGCCCGACATTGTTCAGGTCGAAGTGATCTGGCCTGGTGCCTCTCCCAAAGAAATGGAGCAGCAAGTCGTACAGCGGGTGGAAGAGGCACTGAAAAACGTCTCCAACGTTTACCGGGTCTCCTCTGAATCCCGAGAGAGCTTTGGCTCTCTGACCGTGGAAACTTATCCCGCGGTAAATCTGAACGCCTTTTTGAATGACGTGAAGAACGCGGTCGATTCGATCACGTCCTTCCCTCGCGACATGGAAAATCCGCGGGTCAGACGCCTGGAATGGCGTCAGGAGATGATTCGCGTTGCGCTTGCAGGAGATGTCGGAGAAAAGCCACTCACCCGGCTGGCAAACAAGCTGCGCAATGAGATGGCGGGTCTGCCCTATATCTCACAGGTCGATGTGTTTGGCTCGCGTCGGGAAGAGGTGACGATCGAGCTGTCAGAGCGTGCATTGAGAAATTACGGGCTTAGTTTCGCCGATGTGTCGACCGCCATTCGTCGCGACTCGATGAATGTCTCTGTCGGCGAGGTTCGAACCCGGACAGGCGACGTGCAACTTAGAGCCCAGAATCTTGCTGATAACCAAACCGATTTTGAACAAATTGTTATTCGCCAAACGCCAGACGGAGGGACAGTGCGCGTCGCCGACGTGGCGACCGTGATTGACGGCTTTGAGCAAAACGAGATTCTGGCGACGTTGAATGGCAAGCCGGCTGTATTGCTGCAGGCCAAGTCGACGGATGATATGCAGGTGGTCAAGGCCAGCGAGGCGGTGAGTCAGTGGATTGAGCGCACGCAGCCGACGCTCCCTGTCGGCATGGATCTCGAGCTGTGGTTTGATACGGCCGACGTCTACGAGAACCGTATGGAGCTGATCGCCAGCTCCTCGATCCTGGGCCTGATCCTCGTATTCCTCATACTGATCGTAACGCTCGAGCCCAAGGTGGCGCTGTGGGTGACGGTAGGTATCGGGGTGAGCTTTCTCGGTGCTTTTGCGCTCCTGCCTGCTAATGATGTCTCGCTGAACCTATTGTCGACCTTTGCCTTCCTCCTTGTTCTGGGAATTGTGGTCGACGATGCGATCGTGGTGGGGGAGAGCATCCATCATCATGTGCACCAGCGTGGGCTGAGAGGCGAGGAGGCGGCTATCGCTGGCGCCTTCGCCGTGAGTCGCCCGGTCATATTTGCCGTGCTCACAACGATCGTCGCATTTGCTCCCTGGCTGTTCCTGTCGGGCGTTACGGCGCAATTTACCCGGCAACTCTCGGTGGTCATCTCTTTGGCGTTGTTATTCTCGCTGATCGAAGCGTTTCTGATCTTACCGGCGCACCTTCGCAACGTGAAAAGCACGGCGCCCGATTCCAAGTGGATGAAGCGCCAAAAGAAGATTGCCGACGGCATAGTGCATTTTGCAGAGAACCGTTACCGACCGTTTCTCGAGCGCTGTCTGAGATATCGATACACCACCGCCATGGTGTTTTTCTCGCTGTTCATGGTGTCGTTGGGCCTGTACACCAGCGGTTGGGTGAAGTTCTTTTTCTCGCCGCAGGTGGAGAGTGAGGAGGTCTATATCAATGTGAGCTTACCGCCGGGCACGCCCTACAGCCGCTCGATGGAGGTGTTGGGGCAGTTGCAGCGAGCTGAACAGCAGCTGGCCGAGGAGATTAACGCTGAAGCGGAGGCGGGTCGCGGTTCAGGGAAGCTGATAGAGGGCTGGTATACCCGGGCTCGCCGCGGCGATGTGATCGCGATTGTTCAGCTGGCGCCGCCAGACCAGAGAGCGCTGAGTGCGCGGGAGACCGCGGAGCGTTTTTCCGATCTGGTGGGGGATATTCCCGATGCCGATGAGGTGAAGGTCAACTATAGCTTTAGCGATGGGGAGGCCAGTATTACCTTCCTGCTTAAGCACGAAGATCTCGATACCCTCAATGCGGCGAGCCTGTCCCTGCAGCAGCATCTTGCGAGTTACGACAAAACGTATTTTATCCGAGACGACCAGCTGGGCTCGCTACCTGAGTTGCGCTTCAATCTGCTGCCCGGTGCAGAAAAATTAGGAATCAGTCTCGGAGATGTATCGAGTCAGGTGCGGCAGGCTTTCTACGGAGAGGAAGTGCAGCGCCTACCTCGGGAAAACGGCGATGTTCGCGTCATGGTGCGTTACCCGCAGGAGGAGCGAGAGTCGCTGGCAACGTTTGAGGACGTCCGTATCCGGACTGTCGACGGTAGGCTAGTCC
>JAHEJH010000081.1 GCA_024638905.1 Luminiphilus sp. | reverse complement strand
GCTGGAGCAAACTCGCCAGCGTTTCGAAGTGGGCCTAATCGCCATTACCGATGTCTATGAGGCCGAGGCCGCGCGCGACCTGGCTCAGGTGAACCGCATCGTTGACGAGAATAACGTGGCGGTCGCCAAAGAGAACCTGTCTGTGCTCACCGGGCAAACTCCCGGTGAGCTTTTCGCACTGGGCGAGGAATTTGATCCGCGTCCGCCCGAAGGAGACCGCGCCGCGTGGGTCGACTTTGCCATGTCGAACAATTACCGCCTTGCCGCGGCTCGATTTGCCGAAGAGGCCGCCCGGCAGAACGCCACCTCTTCACGGATGGGTCACGCACCAACTGTAAGGGCCAGCTATCGTTACCAGGACAGCGACACCACGGGTAGCATCGCGCAGAGCCCGGAGAGCACCTTCAACTTCCCGCCAAATTCCGAGCAGACCAATGAGACCTGGCAGATCCGCTTCGACCTGCCCTTATCAACGGGCGGCGCGATCAGTGCGAACCGCCGACGGGCTGCCGAGCAGTTCAATGCGGCCAGAGAATCGCGGATTAATCTGACCCGCAATACGGTGACGCAAGCACGGTCCCTACATATGACTGTCATGTCCGACGTTTCGCGCGTAGCGGCGCAAAAACAATCGATCGTTTCCAGCCAGAGCGCGCTGGACGCTACGCAGGCCGGTTACGAGGTGGGCACGCGGAACATTGTTGACGTGCTTAATGCGCAGAACAAACTGTTCGGGACGCAACGAGACTACGCCAACAGTCGCTACGACTACATTATTAATTCGCTGCGCCTAAAAGAGGTGGCCGGCACGCTTTCTCCAGAAGACATTGCGAGATTGGAAGGCTTCTTGTTGCCACCACCCGCACCGACTGCCTCGGGTAGCGAATAATTACGGCAGATGGGCCGCCAAGACAGCCCACTGCCGGTCTACCACTCCTTCTTGCGCTGACTGATAAGCGCCCGCGCGCTCGCCCATAGCGGTGACCCGCTCGGTATCGACCTGCTTACCGAGGCAGTCAAGGAGCGCCGTCGACAGCGTGTTCTCATCCACCTCCACTGCCGCGTTGGCCTCGAACAGATCGCGGTAAATACTGGTGAAATTAAAGGTGTGCGGCCCTGACAGGATAGGCAGGCGCCACGCCGCCGCCTCCAGTGGGTTATGACCCCCATGAGGTATGAGGCTACCGCCCACAAAGACGGCATCAGCACATCCGGTGAGCGCGCTCAACCGACCCAGTGTGTCGACCACCAGCACATCGTCCTCACAGGTAAGCGAGATGCTGGCGGCGCCCCCCGTATCCAAAGTGGCGCCCGCATTGGGCTGGAAGGCGCTATGACGCGCCACCTGATACTGGCGCATCGCGGGCATAGACAAAATATCCGGCACCCGGTCGGGGTGTCGCGGCGCAAGCATCAGTAGCGCATCAGGGCGCTCAGTTTTAAGTCGCGCAAAGGCCTCGAGCACCGGCTCTTCCTCACCGGGATGGGTGCTGGCCGCAAGCCAGACGGGCCGACCGAAAGCGCTTGGCCCAAATTGCAGTCGCTCCTGCTCATTAGCCTGGCGCAGCGCACTGCGGTCCAGTGCAAACTTCAAACTGCCGGTCACGATGACCGCCTCCTCGGCGGCGCCCAGCGCGCGCAGCCGACTCGCATCCGACTCGGTTTGCGCGGCAACCGCTGCCAAATGACCCAACGTTTGCCGCGTTAACCCAGCGACACGGCCGTACCCGCTTGCGGATCGCTCAGACAGCCGCGCATTGAGCAAAATCATGGGCACGCCTCTGGCGGCGGCGTGTGTGAGGAGATTCGGCCAGATTTCCGTTTCAACCAGAGCGCCCACCGTGGGGTGCCAGTGTGCAAGAAAGCGTCTGACCGCCCCGGGGGTATCGAAGGGCGCCCAGCACCACTCCACACGGCCAGCAAATTTCTGCTCTACCTGCTCGGCACCGGTGGGCGTGGTAGATGTCACCAGCACTGTCAGATCAGGTCGATCTGCCAGTAGTCGCTCCAAGAGGGGCGCCATCGCTAGGGTTTCCCCTACCGACACGGCATGTATCCAAACCCGCTCATTCGAGCGCGACGCTCGATCGCGACCATAGAGTCCAAGTCGGTGCCAGAGTTGACTTCGATAACCACTGTGCCGGCGACTGCGCCAGAGCAAGCGGAGCAGTAAAAACGGCACCGCCAGACGCATCACCAGAGAATAAAGTCGGCGGTTGATTGGCAGGGGCCGACGCTTCCGTACGCTCAAGACAATCGTATACTCATAAGCTGATCACGCGGAGCGTATCATGACCCAACCCCAGTCCCAGAGCCCACCCGAACCCCCGGGGGATAGCGTGCGTGGGTTTCTCCCCGAACACGAGGGGCGGCAACTCTGCGAGTGGGCGCACCAAGCTGCACCGATCGGACCGCTCCTTGAGATTGGCAGCTACTGTGGGAAATCCACCATTTGGCTGGGGCAAGCTGCCAAGGCGCATGGCACCCTTGTATTCGCCCTCGATCATCATCGTGGCTCAGAGGAGCATCAGCCTGGCGAAAGTCACCACGATGAGGCGCTGACCAATACGGCGGGCCAGTTCGACAGCTTTGGCGAGTTTCGTCGCAATATTGGGGCGGCTGGCCTCGAAGATACCGTTGTTCCGATTGTTGCCAGCAGTGAGATCGTCGGCCCCCACTGGCAGGGCGGGCTTGGGATGGTTTTCATCGACGGCGGACACAGTCTGGATGCCGCACTGACCGACTATCGCGCCTGGGCGCCTCATCTCCTTCCCGGCGGTATTCTTGCCATCCACGATGTGTTTCCTGATCCGGCAGCCGGCGGGCAAGCACCGTTCACTATCTGGCAGCTGGCGACCCAATCTGGATTATTTGAGCCACTGGGTACTCAAGATACCCTGCGGGGCCTCAAGCGCCTTGGGCGCTAGCGCGGTCAATCCTCGAGAACGGGCGAGAGAAACAGCCCACTGGCCGCGGTGTGGTGGGTCAAAGCGTCCACCGCGAGTAATACCGCTCCCGCCGTCCAGGTCGGCTTCTCTTTTGGCCACAGCACCTGCTCGGCGAACTGGTAACCGGTCCACCAGGCGCCGTCTCTATCGCGCCACTGTGTGAGCCAGCTGAACAACTCGGCGGCCTGATCACGCTCACCTGCCGCCAACAGCGCCAGGGCCAGCTCACAAGACTCAGCCACAGTCGCCCATGGCTGGTGATTCTCGCAGCGGCAACCGATGCCCGGCTCGACAAACTCTGACCATCTTTTTGCCAGCCGATCTTTGGCCTGCTCACCCACGACCCATCCAGCCAAGATGGGGTAGAACCAATCCATTGCATAGCGTGATTTACTGTCCCAGGTGCGATCGAATCGCTCGGGTCGATGCCGCAGCGCATGCCCAAGTCCGGCCCGCGCGCCGCGCCACGCTGAAGACGTCTCTCCGAGTCGGTCCGCGATTAAAATCGCACATTCCAGCGATTTAAAGATCGAGCTGCAGCCAGTCACGAGGGCGTCACCCAACGGTGCGCCGCTTGGATCAACGGCCCAATCGATTTCGCCCTCCGGGCTTTGATAGCGCAGCACAAACGCGACCGCTTTTGACACCACAGGGAAGCACCGCGCCAAAAAGTCGGTGTCCCGGGTAATCAAGAAGTGGTGCCAGACACCAGTCGCAATGTAGGCGACATAATTGGTCTCGCGTCGATCAACGTTCAGATCTGGCTCGCCTTCCCGGTAGCAGGCCCACCAGCTGCCGTCCTCGAGTTGCGTCTCGGCCATCCAGGCATAGGCGCGCTCAGCAGCGCCAACTTCGCCCGCAATGCTGAGCCCCATAGCGGCCTCAGTATGATCCCAGGGATCGGTATGTCCGCCGTCAAACCACGGTATCTCACCCGAGGGGCGCTGGGTGGCGAGCAGAAACTCGACGGTGGGCCGCAACCACTGTGCCGGATAGACCCCGGGGCTCAAGAGTGGTGCATTCATGCGTGGCTCTCCACCGGGGCTACCTGCTGGACTGCCGGCTTAGTAAAGTACAGCACGATGCTTTTACCCATGATGGGATTCAACAGCGAGTCGATGGCCCGGGTGATCCAGGGCCGCTTCGTCAAATCCCAGACCAACAGCTGATGATAAAGGCGCACCAGCCAAGGCTCGGGGTCGCTTCGCCAAAAAAGGCACTTTAGCCACCAATAGGGCACGTGCAGGGCGTGGGCGCTGCCCCGGCCCGTCAGCGCAAAACCCTGCCGCATCACCTCACGGGCCAAATGCGTTGCATCAAAAATGCGGATATGGCCCCCCGGCGTTGTCCGATACCCTTCACTCAACTGCCAGCAGATCCACTCGGGCCACTGTCTGGGCACACTGATACACAGTCGTCCCCCAGGCTTCAGCACTCGCCACAACTCCTCCAGCACCGCCAGATAATTGGGGATATGTTCCAGAATTTCACTGGCGATCGCAGCGTCGACGCTACCATCAGGCAACGGCAAGTTGGTTGCGTCCCCGGCTGCAAAGCTGATCTCGCCACCCGGTGTGTGGGGCGCCATGTCTTCAATACGCTGGGCCGCGGTGCCCAGATCCTGCTCGGACAGGTCTATACCCAGCGCCTGCACGCCGTCGACGAGGTACGTGGCCAGGGTGTGGCGGCCCTCACCGCAGCCCACATCGAGACAAACGTGCCCCGGCGCAAGCGCGAGTTTGTCGAGATCAACTGTCAACATGCTTCAATACACGCTCGATACTGCGCGGCCATCTGCTGCGCACAGACTGACCAGCAGAAATGTCGCTCCACGCGCTGCCGCCCCTGATTGCCCAGCGCACTTGCCAACGCCGGATCAGTGAGCACACGCTCAAGTGTCTCTGCCAGCGCAGCGCTGTCACCCGCCGGCACCTGCAAACCGCCGTCAGCGACCACCTCTGCCAAAGCGCCACCATCACTTGATACCAGCGGAATACCGGCGGCCATCGCCTCAACAGCGGGTAGACCAAAACCCTCGTAGAGCGAGGGGACAACCGCTACCGCGCTCTCGGCATACAGGTGGTTGATTTCCTCGTGGCTGGCATCACCGACAAAACGAATGTGATCAACCAATCCAAGGCGCTGGATCAACGCTTCGGTACCGCCACCCGGTTTCGGTCGCGCGATCAGTACCAGCTGGCGCACGGGATCCGCCTCAACCAACTTCTTGAGCGCCTTAAGCAATACGGGCAGCCCTTTGAGTGGCGCATCCGCTGACGCGGTAGCAATGATCTGGCTGGGGTTGCGAGTCACTGTCGGCAGCGGTTTGAACAGTTCGGTGTCCACGCCATTAGGCACCACATGGAGCGATCCCGGGAGCACGCCAAAATCGGTGGCGATATCCGCAGCGGAGCAGCGTGAAACCGTCACAATGTGGCGCAGTTGTGCAGCAACTCTGGATTGCATGCCAAGGAACCGGTGCCAGCGACGGATCATCAAGCGCCACCACCAGCGGGGCTCTCCCGCCAAAGCGACCCTAAGATCCCGGGTAATGGGATGATGGATCGTCGTCACCACCGGCAGACCCGCGCGCTGAAGATCCAGAATGCCCTCAGCAAGGGTTTGATTGTCGTGCACCACGTCAAATTCGTCGGCATGATCGAGCAGCCAATCCCGCACGCGCTCGCCAAAAGTCTCAGGCTCGGCAAACCCACCGCTGAGCTTGCTGAACCATTCTTTGCGCCCAAGCGAATCGCCCAGCTCTTCGCGCGTCACGCTCCAAAGGTCTCGCGAGTACAAATCAAGACTCGGCAATTGGACCAGTTTCACGCCCTCAACCAGATGCGGATACGGCGGCCCCGAGATGACGGTGACGTCATGACCAAGCTGCATCAGCGCCTGACTCAGGTAGCGCAGATAGACGCCCTGCCCCCCTGAAAACGGGGCTGATCGATAACCCAACAGTGCCACGCGCAAGGGCCTGCCGTCGCGCACGACGGCATGAGCTTCAGCAGCATTGGGCGTGTGAAGGGGTGCGTTAATGGGAGGCTCCGGGTGGGTCGCTACTAATGGCAGTAACCGTGCCATATTATCGGCCGATTCTTGCAAAGTACAGGCGGTGCAGTGTAGCGGCGGCTCGCCAACTCTTCCATCGGCCTGTACACTCCGTCGCCCCGTGAACAGATCCTGGCACCATGGCTGAGCGCAGCGCATACAAGGGCATCATCCTCGCTGGTGGATCGGGCACCCGGCTTCACCCGCTCACAACCACGGTCAGCAAACAGCTGATGCCCGTATACGACAAGCCCATGATTTACTACCCACTTGCCACGCTGATGCAATCGGGTATTCGGGACGTGTTGGTCATCACTACGCCCCGTGACCAGCTAGCTTATGCCGACCTTTTGGGGGACGGCAGCCAATGGGGTATCCGTATCCAATACACCATTCAGGCGAGCCCCGACGGCCTGGCTCAGGCTTTTCTGCTGGGCGAGAAGTTCATTGGCCAAAGCCCTGTGTGCCTGGTGCTGGGTGACAACATTTTTTACGGAGCGGGCTTCACCAGTAAGCTCAGGCGCGCAGCGCAGCGCGACGATGGCGCCTCCGTATTTGCCTATTACGTGCACGACCCCGAGCGCTATGGCGTGGTTGAGTTCGATGCTGAGGGGCGTGCGATTGATATTGAAGAAAAACCCGCTGCCCCGCGCTCTCATTACGCGGTGACTGGCCTTTATTTTTATGACAACGACGTCATTTCGGTGGCAAAGGGCATTACCCCATCGGCACGCGGCGAGCTTGAGATTACCGATGTGAATCGTCACTACCTTGAGCAGGGATCACTGCACGTGGAAGTCATGGGCCAGGGCACGGCCTGGCTGGACACCGGTACGCATCAATCGCTCCTGGATGCAGGGAATTTCATCCGCGTCATCGAAGAAAGGCAGGGTTTGAAGGTCGCCTGCCTGGAAGAGATCGCCTATCGGATGGGGTACATCACGGCGGATGAGGTGCTGGCACAGGCAGCGCCACTCTTTAAAAGCGGTTACGGCGCTTATCTTGAGACGATGGTCAGCGAGGGCGGGCCTGTATTCGATGAAGATTGAATCGACCTCACTGACGGGCGTGACACTGATCACACCGACGGTGCACGGCGATGCCCGCGGCTTTTTTCTCGAGACCTGGCACGCCGAGCGCTATCTGGAAGCGGGTATCGACCTCCCCTTTGTGCAGGACAACCACAGCCGCTCTAGTCAGGGCATTCTGCGCGGATTGCACCTGCAGACTGAGAGGCCCCAGGGAAAACTGGTGCGCGTGACCTCCGGCGCTGTCTTTGACGTCGTGGTCGATTGCCGGGCGGAGTCGCCCAGCTGTGGCCGGTGGTATGGCGTCACGCTGACGGCAGAAGGACAGGAGCAGCTGTGGGTGCCGCCTGGCTGCGCCCACGGCTTCTATGTGCTCACTAAGTCAGCGGATTTTCTCTATAAGTGCACCGACTATTATCATCCCGAGAGCGCAATCTCTCTGGCTTGGGACGATCCGAGCGTCGAGATTGAGT
>JAHEJH010000080.1:69-7519 GCA_024638905.1 Luminiphilus sp. | reverse complement strand
TACTGGTATCAGGGGCGGATATATGGCACCGAGATCATTCGCGGTATCGACGTCTTCGCACTCACGCCCAGCGAGCACCTCAGCGCCAATGAAATTGCCGCGGCTGAAATGGCCAATCAAGGCGGGCTGTTCAATCCGCAGCAACAGTTTCCCGTCACCTGGCCCTCGGAGCCCACAGTGAGCCTTGCGTATCTGGATCAGTGGCTACGTGCCCATCCTGAGCGACATCAGACGCTAAAGGCACTTTATGAGACACTCCATGCCGCAACCACAATATTAAAAAACAAGGGGCAGGATGCGGCGCTCGCAGCGTCGTTGGCTGACTGGGCCAATGCAACCGAGCTCTCGACCGCAACCGCGTTACGAGAAAGCTTGCGCGCGATCAGCCGCAGAGTCTCGGTGGGCCCGCCCACCAGACTGATCAGTCAGTCCGCTCTCCAGGAGAATTAATGCCAGAGTCCATCACCCGGGTCGAAAGCACCGGGTTCTATGCCGGCCAGAACCGCTGGGTGGCGATCGCCGTGAAAGTCATTGTCGTCAGCCTCGTATTATGGGCGTCGCTCGCCAACAACGCCGGTGACATGTTGATGGCCATTCAGTCCGGCACTATCAGCTATTTCCGAGGCTGGTACGTCTACGCCTCCGCCACCTTCATGTTCATGAGCCTTCTGCTGGCCCTCATACCGGCTACGGGTCGGATTCGCCTCGGAGCAAATGGCTCTGCACCTGAGTTCAGCCGGTTTGCCTGGTTTTCAATGATGTTTGGCGCGGGAATCGGGGTCGGGATGCTGACCTATTCCACCGCCGAGCCGCTGGCGCATTTTGCCAACAACCCCGATGTGATCATGGGCACTACCACGGCTCTGGACCGAGACAACTTGGGTGCTGCCTACAAATGGACATTACTGCACTACGGCCTGACGCCCTGGGGCTGCTACGCGATAGCGGGTATGTCGCTTGCTTATTTTGCTTATAGACGGGATATGCCACTCACTATTCGCTCACCCTTTACCGCTGTACTTGGACCGGAGACGGGCAGGCGCGTTGGTGCGGTAGTTGATGCGGCAGCGATTCTTGCCACCATCATCGGTATCGGCGTCACAATCGGCTACGGGGTCAATCAGCTCACATTCGGACTGCATCAGATAACGAATTGGTCGTGGCTTGTTAGCAACGGCACGCCGAGCCTCACAGCATTATCACTCGCTGTCATCTTCCTGACGCTCGCCGCCATGCTCTCTGCCCTTTCGGGTATCGGTCGCGGCATCAGATGGCTTTCCAATCTCAATATGGCGCTGTCTTGGCTACTGCTGCTCATATTTGTGATTTTTGGAGCGACGGCATTCGCCGGCGACATGTTTGTCTCAGGCCTGACAGAGTATGTCCGATGGCTACCTACTATGTCGGTGACAATCTGGAACGGTGGCGAGGCGGGAACACCCCAGGCACTGAGTGATTGGCAGGCCGCATGGAATATTTTTTATTGGGCGTGGTGGATCGCTTTCACACCATTTGTGGGGCTGTTTCTCGCCCGCGTGTCGCAGGGCCGAACGATTCGCGAGTACGTGGTGGGCGCTATCTTGCTCCCCTCTCTGATGTGTTTCGCCTGGTTCTGCATCATTGGCGGTACCGCGCTTGATCTTGAACTTCGCGGCATTGCCAATGGCGAGATTATCGGTGCTGACCTCTCTGCACAGCTGTTTGCAACCGTCGACAGTCTCTTTAGCGCAAGCTGGGTGCTTCCGGTCTCAATCCTGTGCGTGGTGTTGCTGATTACTTACCTGGTCACCTCAGCGGATTCAGCGGTGCTGGTCATCAACACCATTGTCTCGGGTGGCGCGACAGACGGCATACGTGCCAGGCATATCGTGCTTTGGAGCGTATTGCTGGGACTGGTGATTATCACTTTGCTGTTTGCCGGCGGCATGGATGCGCTTCGCTCGGTGATGATTATCGGCGCGCTACCGTTTTCCGCGGTGATGTTATTCATGCTCTGTGCGCTAATTTACGCCATTAGGCAAGACAGTCGTTCAGCTAACTAAGGCGTGTGCACCGGCTACCCGCCACTCCACCACCAGCATAGCCCTAGCTATCCGGTATTACGCATGCCTGCGGCAATCCCTGCCATCGTCACCATCAACGCCTGCTGAATATCGGTCTTACTCTCGGCGCGCACTCGGCGTAGAAGCTCGGCCTGTAACAGATTGAGCGGGGCCGTGTAGATGTTGCGCAAACCAATCGACTGCTGCGCCCAGACATCGTGAGCAAGCAACTCAGTGTTACCGATAATCATCAAAAGGCTTTGAATATCCTGCTGTAGCTGGCTCCGGAGCCGCTCGCCAACCGGCGCTAACTCGGGCTCCACAAGCAACTGGTCATAATGTGCAGAAAGCGTGTGATCTGACTTCGCAAACACCATCTCAAGCATCGACAACCGCGCACGAAAAAATGGCCACTCCTGAACCATATCCTGCAGAAGCTCCAGCTTTCCTTCGTCCAAAACAACCTGCAACGCCTCCCCGGCTCCCAACCATGCCGGCAACATCAGACGGTTTTGCATCCACGCAAAAATCCAGGGAATAGCCCGCAAACTCTCTATCCCACCATCTGATTTACGGCGCGCCGGTCGTGAACCCAAAGGCAGAGCGGCCAGCTCCTGCTCGGGCGTCGCCTGTCTGAAAAAGGGCACAAACTGCGCGTCCTCACGAACCCAGCGCCGGTAGACGCCGCAGGATTGTGTCGCAAGCTGATGCATCAGAGCACGCCAGCTGTCAGTGGGCTCCGGTGGCGGCAACAGGTTGGCCTGCAGGATAGCACTCGCATACTGGCCCAGCGTATTGACCGCCAGCGAGGTCATACCCAATTTGGTGCGAATCATTTCCCCTTGCTCTGTCACCCGCAGACCTTGGGCCAAGGTGCCAGGCGGCTGAGAAAGCAGTGCTTGATGTGCCGGCGCGCCGCCGCGCCCAATGGTGCCGCCACGACCATGAAACAACGTCAGTGCCACATCATGTCGCGCACACGTCTCTACCAACGCTTCTTGGGCTTGATATTGCGCCCACCCTGCGGCCAGCATCCCGGCATCCTTTGCGCTGTCGGAGTAACCGATCATCACCATGATTTTCTTATCTATCCGCGCGCGGTAAGCGGGGTCTTCCAATAGATCGTTCACCACCGGAGAGGCATTATCCAAATCCGCCAAGGTTTCAAAAAGCGGGACCACTTGCATTCGCTCAGAGCACCCCGTTGACTTGAGAAGCAATTGCACCGCCAAGACGTCTGACGGTGTCGATGCCATCGAAATCACATAAACACCCAAGGCGTCGGGCGGCGTAGCTGAGATCACTTTGAAGGTTTCCAAGACCTCGCGATCGTCCGCATCGAGGGGACTATCCCAAGGGATGAGGGGCCTGGGGCTACTCAATTCATGCTGCAACCAATTTACGCGTTTGGACTCTGACCATGCGCTGTAGTCACCGACTTCCAACATCTGAGTGATCGCAGCCAGTACCGAGCGGTGCCGACCACTCTCCTGACGAATGTCGAGTTGAATCAGATACGGTCCGAAACAATGGGCACGACGCAGCGTGTCGCGAAGGCCACCGTGCGCCATTTCAACCAGACCGCACGTCATCAAACTGTCAAAGCATGCCTGCAACGGCTCCAGTAGGCCCGCCGGCGTCAGTGGTGCAGGCACAGGTGCTTCGTGATTGAGCGCATTCTCAAGCCCTTGTCGCTGCTCTCGCAGTGTTGTCAGTAACGGTTTCAGCATAGCGCGGTAGGGTTCACGGGCGCCGGGCACCTGCTCCCTCAGTTGGGCGCTTGCTGTGATAGCAGAGAGCTCCTCGTGAAGAAGCGCGACGTCGTGACTGAATAGCTCACAGGCCTGCCATTGCGCTAACAGGAGCACCTCGCGCGTGACGGCGCTGGTGACATTGGGGTTGCCATCACGATCCCCTCCAATCCAACTGGAGATTTGGATCGGCGACCAATCGGATGATGGGAGATCCAGCGAATAGGTCTCACAGACGTGGTCTACCTGACGGAGGAATTGTGGGATGGCATCCCACAACGAATTCTCAATCACGGCAAAACCCCAGCGAGCTTCATCTACCGGCGTGGGACGCTCGTTTCTGAAATCTTCGGTGTGCCAAATCTGCGAGATTAATTCCGCGATGCGCCGCTGTGTCTGCTGTCTGGAAATGTCAGTTAAAGCAGCGCTGTCGAGCGCTGCAAGACAATCGTTCAGCGCACGATGTTTGTGAATCAGGGTTCTGCGGGTGATCTCAGTGGGGTGAGCCGTCAACACCAGGTCGATGTGCAGGGCCTCAATCGCACCCTGAATGTCGGTATCTTTTGCGTTGGTCTCCAGCACCCGCAAGGTTTTCTGTAGGGTGGCGCTGGCGGAAAAATGAGACTCATTGTGAACCGACGTGGTGTGCTGTTGATCCGCAATGTTGGCGAGGTTCAGGAACTGACTGAATGCCCTCGCAATAATCAGGAACTCCTGCTCCTCCAACGAGGCCAGAAGCTGATCCAATGCCTCCCACGTATCACTGTCTTGTGCTTCTTTGGAACTGAGGCGTATCTGTTCGACTCGCTCGAACAACGCCTCGCCCGCATTATCCCGGATAATTTTGCCTAACATGTCACCCAGCAGACGCACGTGTGCGCGCAGCGGAGCGGTGTCTACCGGCTCGGCCATCTTTTTTCCTCAGGTTGTTACAGGAATCGGGCGTCAGTCCCCAGAGGGAAAGCGCGTCGACTTCAAACTGTCTTTAATGCGCGCCAGGTGGGGCAAGATGCTCTCCCCCCGACGCAAGGTCATACCGGTGGCCAAAACGTCTAACACCGCGAGTTGAACGATGCGGGAGGTCATGGGTAAGTACTCTTCCGTATTTTCTGACACGCTCAGACCGATACTGAGGTGGCTTGCCTCCGCCAGCGGAGATCCCTCTGCTGTCAGCGACACCACCGTGGCCTCTGTCGTGCGGGCCAGGTCCGCTGTCTCTACCAAGATCTCGGTGCGCCCCGTATGGGAAATAAAGAAAAAGACGTCACCAGCGTCACCGCCTGCCGCAAGCATGCGGTGCACCAACGGGTCCGTGCAGGTCGTTACCGGCACTTTGAAGCGAAAAAACTTGTGCTCAGCATCCTGGGCCACCGCCGCAGACGTACCCAAACCCAAAAAATAGATGTGTCTCGCCTGTGCAAGGCAGTCAACCGCGCGCTCGATCGCCTCGAGGGGTAGCTGGTCCCGGGCCAGAATCAAGGCGGTGATGGTGTTATCAAAGAGTTTCCTTGGGTACGTCTCAATATCATCGCCCATTTCTACGGCACGGCTGATGTACCGCACGCCCGAGACAAGGGATCGCGCAAGTCTTAATTTGAAATCCGGAAACCCGGTTGCACCAAACCGCTTACAGAAACGGTTTACGCTAGGCTCACTCACATTAGCCGCTGCCGCGAGCACTGCAATGCTTGACCGGGTCGCCGCTTCAGGGTCTTCCAGAATCGCGTTGGCGACTTTGGTTTCAGATTTGTTCAAATCCGGCAATGCCGCATTGAGCTCTGAGAGTAGATTAGGTTCCTGATTCATAGCTTTCGACGACCTACAGGCTCCTTCATGCTCACTTTTCGGCCTCATGGCCACCGCTGGGCGGTCAGGCGTCACCGCCGCACAATCAGGCGAGTCTACCGCGTTGTTTTGTAACAAAACACAAATAAAGTCCGCTTTATCGCATTTTTGTGGTGCTTTATGTAATAAAACAACACTATACAGTCGTTGAAGAAAGCGGTGAGAAGGTCGCGCGGGTCGTTGTGGCGCCCGCCACCGCGAATCTTACTGACAGGGGGAACTGACGCGATGATCAACGTGGCAATTAACGGATACGGGCGGATAGGCCGCAATGTATTGCGCGCTTTGTACGAGCGACCTGAGCTGAGCGAAAAAATTCAGATTATTGCGATCAATGATCTCGGCTCCGCTCAGATGAACGCGCATCTCACACAATTCGACACCACCCACGGTCGGTTTAATCAGCCCGTCTCGATAGACCAACAAGATTTGGTGATCGGGTCTGACCGCATACACATGTTATCTGAGCGGGACCCAGCACGATTACCGTGGGCGGAGCTCTCAGTGGACATCGTTTTCGAATGCACTGGGCTCTTTACCGACCGCGAGGCGGCGCGACAACACCTTACCGCCGGCGCTAAGCGGGTTCTGGTATCCGCACCTGGAAAGCACATGGATGCGACTGTGGTATACGGCATCAATCACAATAAGCTGACTGAGCTGGATGTGATCGTGTCCAACGCCTCGTGCACTACTAACTGCCTCGCACCTATTGCCAAGCCTCTGCATGAATCTGTCGGTGTTCAGCAAGGCCTGATGACAACCATCCACGCCTATACCAACGACCAGAGCCTCTCAGATGTAGCGCATAGCGATCCTTACCGGGCACGTGCCGCCGCTCACAGCATGATTCCCACCAAAACCGGCGCAGCGGCCGCAATTGGCCTGGTGATGCCCGAGCTCAAGGGAAAGCTGGATGGACTTGCCATCCGCGTGCCGACTCTGAACGTCTCTCTGGTCGACCTAACCTTTACCGCGTCTCGAAGTACATCCGTCGACGAGATCAACGCCATCATGCTGCGGGCCGCTGAGACAGATGGCGATGGCGTGTTGGGTTTCAACACACAGCCATTAGTTTCAATCGATTTCAATCACAACAGCTACTCCAGCAATTTCGACGCCAATCACACAAGGGTGCAGGACAGGCTGGTCAAAGTATTGGCTTGGTATGACAACGAGTGGGGGTTTTCGAATCGCATGCTGGACACAGGCCTGGCGATTGGCGCAACTCTGGCGAAACAGGATTTGGGTGTCGCTGCTTAAGCGACGCCCTTAACAGTGAGTACTTTGGGGGCACTGCCCCCTTTTTTTTGCCTGCGACTTTTTGCCTACCATTCAAGCACAGGCAAGTGAGACAACTCTTACCCTAAGGCGCCCACCAGCAATCGAACCCCGCGGGACCGAGAAATGCTGAGATCGGGTAGCGCATCTCATCGTCGCTTTTCATCGCCAGTTCCAGCACTGCGTTTTTATTCTCGCCCACAATGTGGATTACGCCTTGTTCAGTACACAGCAAGCGTTGCTTGGACATCGACACTCTCTGGTGTGGCGCATTACTAGGCTGGGTGATCAGAGCGCCCTGAGTCGTCGTTAAACCCTCTCTTAGCGCCGCCGCACACGGAAACAGCGATGCGGTATGCGCATCCTCACCCATGCCCAAAAGCACCATATCAAACCTAGGCAAGGCGCCCAGCAGAGTGGATAAACCTGCTATGTTCGCAATTTCATCTTCTGGCGTCGGAAGGAGAGACACGAATTGGGCCTGGTGCGCTTTTGCGGTGAGCAACGTTTCCCGGACCAACCGCTCATTGC
>JAHEJH010000074.1 GCA_024638905.1 Luminiphilus sp. | reverse complement strand
GTCATCAGCAGCCGTGATAGAACGCCCTATGACCAAATGCGTTGCGCCATCCGCAACCGCGCGCTCGGGGGTCACGATACGACGCTGGTCACCCGCCTCGTCGCCGGCCAGCCGTATACCCGGCGTCACCAGTAAAAACCCGTCGCGCTGCCTGGTCGAGAGGACGGCTGCCTCAGCGGCTGAGCAGACTACGCCATCAAGACCCGTCGACTCTGCCAGCGCTGCCAACCGGCAAACGCGATCGATGGGTTCGTCATCGCAGCCGAGCTCAGCCAGATCATCCCGATCCATGCTGGTCAGCACGGTCACCCCCACTAGCAGAGGGGGACGCGATAAGTCATTCAGCGCCTCTCTCGCGGCACGCATCATCCTTGATCCCCCTGAAGCGTGGACGTTGACCATCCACACACCTAATTCAGCTGCCGCCTTGACTGCCTTGGCCACCGTAGTCGGAATATCGTGAAACTTCAGATCAAGGAAAATATCGAAACCCAGATTCTGCAGTGAGCGCACCATGTCGGGCCCTGCAAGCGTAAACAGCTGCTTGCCGACCTTGAGGCGCACTGTGGCCGGATCGAGCCGCTTCGCCAAATCCAAGGCAGCCTCTGGAGAATCGTAGTCGAGGGCAACGATCAAATTACTGCCCGCATCAGCCATGGGATTGCTCCAGTGCGCCACCGCGGTAGTGAATGTAATCCCAATGGCGACAGCCTGGGCAGCGCCAGTGACGGGCCTTGCCCGTGAATCCACAGTGACCGCATTGGTAACCCTCGGCGGCACTGGTGAGACGATCAAACACTTCGCGCTCGGGCAGCGAGTCGTCAGACTGCAATCCCTGCAACACCAATGACGCCGCCACGGATACAGATGGGTGTGTCGTCAATGTCTCGCGCAAGAAAGCCTCGGCTGCCTCTCGACCTCGCTGCTTTTCCAGTTCGCCGGCGAGTGCCAGCGCCAACAAGGGGGAGGATTGCAGAGCGTAATACTCTTCCAACGCCGCGAGATACTGCGACCCGCCATCCTTTACAGCACAAATATCACTGAGGAGTGCGAGCAGCTCTGGGGTGCAGTTGCGCCCGCTTCCCATGATCACCCTGAAGTGCGCCAACGCGGCCCCTGGATCTCCGGCTGAGAGGCACAGCCTGGCCAAACCCATCCGCGCACGGAGGTCCTGATTCTGATCTCTCAGCGCGGCTTCATAGAATTCACCTGCAGTCGCATCGTCGCCAGACTCCAACGCGGCATCCGCCTGCTCACAGAGGTAATGCCCTCTCAGCTGCTGAGCGGGTTGGCCCTGAGCAGTCGCTGACTGTCCGCCTTCCTCGGCTTGCGCAATGAGCTGGTCGGCAATCTCTGTCGCAGCGAGCCAGTCTCGCTGGGCTTCATGAACATCCAGCAAATGTCGCTGCGCTGTCACACTGAATTCCGTCGATTGCACGGCTAGATCAGATAGCAGCTGTTCAGCGCGGTCGTAAAGGCCCGCTGCAATAAAGTCTCTGGCTAACTCTAGGTGGGATTGGTGCAACTGCACCGCCGTCAGCTGCGGTCGCTTAAGCAAATTTTGGTGAATTCTGATCGCCCGGTCGACCTCACCTCGCTTGCGCAACACGCTGCCCAGTGCGATATGTGTATCAAGTGTGTCCTCGTTTACCGACAGCGCCTCGGTGAAGGCGTCGACCGCATCATCTTCTTCGCCGTCCAGCAGAAAATTAAAGCCCCGGTAATACTGCGAAGGGAGCTGTGCTCGATCGGCACCGTCCATGCGCAATCCACCCCGACCCAGCGTCCACCCTGCGGCAACCGCCAGTACGAGCAGCACCAAGAGCAGTGCGTTATTGAGAATCAAGCCCGCTTCCTTTCTCAGCCGCAGCAAGCAGGCGATCCCGCTGTTTGCGCAGTCGGCGGATCGTCGCAGAGCGCCTAAGTGCCAGCAGCGTCCCGGTACCCAAACCTATGACGACGCCGACGGCCAATGCCGCCAGGATCCATATCGCGACAGGTTGTGCAGGAAGTTTCACTAAGATGAGATCGACGGGGATTTCTTCGGTGTTCTGAAGAGAAAACAGTCCGCCGGCGGCGACAGCGCCAACCGCAAGCAGCAGCGTCAGCCCCTGTCTCAACCATCGCATAGTCAGAAGCCGGACTTAACTGCCCGATTCACCCGGTCGCGCAACTCTTTCCCCGGCTTGAAGTGCGGCACATGCTTACCGCGCAACGCCACGCTATCGCCGGTTCGGGGATTGCGACCCTGGCGAGGCTCACGATAGTGCAGAGAGAAACTGCCAAAACCTCTGATCTCAATGCGCTCACCGGAGGACAGCGTCTCCGCCATGTGGTCAATCAGCAATTTAACCGCCAGCTCAACGTCTTTTGCGCTCAACTGGCTCTGACCGTCGGCCATCAAGTCAATCAATTCGCTCCGCGTCATGCTGTCTCCTCTTGTTCGCTGTGACCATTTTGGCCGAGGCCTCAAGCATTGGCAAGTTATTCATTTTAAATGGGTTTATAGAGGCATTCCCGTCATTTGGTCACGGCAAAAAAAAGGCCGGCATTAAGCCGGCCTTGCATTACCCTAAAGCGATCACTGATCTTCCATTTTTGCCTTGATCAGGTCACCAATTGTGCCCGGTGAAGAACTCTCATCCTGCTCCTTCAACGACTCAACAGCTTCTTTCTCGTCGTCCATGTCTTTGGCTTTGATAGAAAGTCCTAGTCCGCGGCTCTTGCGATCCACATTGACGACTTTGGCTTCCACAGTATCGCCGACGCTGAGGACAGCGCGCGCATCATCGACACGATCAACGCTGATGTCTCCCGCCTTCAGGTATCCGTCGACCTCTTCAGAAAGCTTGATGGTCGCTCCTTTGGCGTCAACTTCTGTCACAGTACCCGTTACCAAGCTGCCACGGTCGTTGTCGCTAACGTAGAGTGAGAACGCGTCTTCTTCGAGTTGCTTGATACCCAGCGAAATACGCTCACGCTCAGGATCGATCGACAGAATCACCGTCTCGATCTCGTCACCCTTCTTGTAATTGCGCACGGCCTCTTCACCGGTTTCGTTCCAGCTGATATCACTCAGATGAACGAGCCCGTCGATATTGCCATCAAGGCCGATAAAGATGCCGAAGTCGGTGATCGACTTGATGCTGCCCGAGATCTTGTCGCCCTTGGCGTGATCTGCGGCAAATGCATCCCATGGATTCTGATTGCACTGCTTGATGCCAAGGGAAATACGGCGACGCTCTTCGTCAATGTCGAGCACCATCACCTCAACCTCGTCGCCGAGCTGCACGATTTTCGAAGGGTGGACGTTTTTGTTGGTCCAATCCATTTCGGAGACGTGTACCAGACCTTCGACGCCCTCTTCGATTTCCGCGAAGCAGCCGTAGTCGGTGAGATTGGTAACCTTGGCGACAACACGGCTACCCTCGGGGTAGCGGCCAGTGATCTGTACCCATGGGTCCTCGCCCAGCTGCTTGAGACCCAGCGACACACGGTTGCGCTCGCGATCGAACTTGAGGATTTTGACATCCATTTCTTGGCCAACTTCTACGATCTCGCTCGGGTGCTTGATACGCTTCCAGGCCATATCGGTAATGTGCAACAGCCCGTCGACACCACCGAGGTCTACAAACGCGCCGTAGTCGGTCAGGTTCTTGACCACGCCCTTCACGGACTGGCCTTCCTGCAAGTTTTGCAGCAGCTCCTCGCGCTCCGCACTGTTGGCGGATTCCATCACCGCGCGGCGTGACACGACCACGTTGTTGCGCTTCTGATCGAGCTTGATAACTTTAAATTCGAGCTCTTTGCCCTCGAGGTGCGTGGTCTCTCGGATGGGACGCACGTCGATCAGCGAGCCCGGCAAGAATGCGCGGATAGAGTCGATGTCAACGGTGAAGCCACCCTTCACCTTGCCATTGATCACGCCCATGACCACTTCATCAGCTACATGCGCTGCTTCGAGGCCCTTCCAGGCTTCTGCGCGCTTGGCTTTCTCACGTGAAAGCTTGGTCTCTCCAAAACCGTCTTCAACGGTCTCCAGAGCCACCTGCACTTCATCACCCACGCTGAGACTGCACTCACCGTTGGCATTGGTAAATTGATCAAGGGGAATCACCCCTTCTGACTTCAAACCGGCGTGGACAGTGACCCACTCATTATCGATATCGATCACCACACCCGTGACAATTGATCCGGGTTCCATGTCGACGGTTTGGAGGCTTTCTTCAAAGAGTTCAGCGAAGGATTCGCTCATGATGCTATTCCTGAATTGCGGAGTGAAATCACTCCTGCCGGCTTCAAGACCCAGCCGGGTTTATGGTCTTGACGCTTCGGCGGGGTCCAGCCGTGACTCCGATGCGTCGCTCTATAAATCGCGTGCAGCTGCCAAGTCGCGCGCTGCCTGCAACACCTCGTCAGCGGACAGCGCGGTGCTGTCTATAACGATGGCGTCCTCTGCCGGCACAAGTGGAGACACGATACGGGACTGATCCCGGGCGTCTCGCTGCTCTATGTCAGTCAGAAGGCGCGCGAGACTAACACTCTCCCCCATGCCCTGCAACTGATGGAAACGGCGCTCGGCGCGCGCCTCAGCGCTGGCAGTCAGAAAGATTTTTAGCGGTGCCCAAGGGAAAACGACCGTACCCATGTCCCGGCCGTCGGCAATCAACCCGGGCGCTCTGGCCAGTTCCTGCTGCCTTAGCAGGAGCGCTTCCCGCACCGCAGGTAATGCCGCCACCGTCGAGGCATCCCGGCCTCCCTCCTCGGTACGCAGGTGTGCCGTCACATCGTCACCAGCCAACCACACCGAAACACCGTCATCGGTCGGTCGAAAATCGACATCTAGGGATCTCGCAATGCCGGCAACGGCATCGCTGTCCTCGAGTGAGACGGCTGCGAGCCGGCTGGCAAAACCCACTACGCGGTAGAGCGCACCGCTATCCAGCAGATGCCAGCCCAATTCAGCGGCGAGGTGTTGACTGAGCGTGCCCTTTCCCGCACCGCTTGGACCATCGATACAAATCACCGGCGCGGTGCCAGTCATTCGTCGGCCACCTCTAGGCGCAAGCCCGTTTGCAACGCCAGGTCGGCAAAACCGGGAAAGGAAGTGGCCACATGGGCACAGTCACTCACCTTAATGCGGTCGGACGCTCTGAGCGCCGCCATAGAAAAGCTCATGGCGATGCGGTGATCGTGATGGGTGGTGATCACGCCTCCCGACATGTCTCCGCCCACCACCTCGATCCCGTCCGGTTGAACGGTATTGTCGATACCCAGCTGCGACAGTCCTTCAGCCATACTGGCGATGCGATCACTCTCCTTCACCCGCAATTCCTCGGCGCCCCGCAGCGCGGTGACACCGTCGGCACAGGCAGCGGCAATCAGCACAGCAGGTAATTCGTCAATCGCAAGCGGCACCGCCTCGACAGGAATCTCGATTCCTTTCAACGGTGCATATCGAACACGAAGGTCGGCGACCGGCTCGCCCCCAACCAGTCGCTCGTTCAGAACTTCGATATCGGCGCCCATGGCACGCAAAATGGTGATGACCCCGTCGCGGGTTGGGTTAATGCCCACGTGTTCCAGTGTGAGATCCGAACCCGGCGCAATCGAAGCACCCACCAGAAAAAAGGCGGCGGATGAAATGTCAGCGGGGATATCGATGTCTGTGCCCTTGAGCGAGCCTCCGCCCTCGAGACTGATCACGCCCTGATCACGATCGACGGCATAGCCAAAGCCGGTCAGCATGCGCTCGGTATGATCCCGAGTGGGGGCCGGCTCAGTCACGCTGGTGCGGCCATCGGCAAACAAACCCGCCAGTAAAACACTGGACTTCACCTGCGCGCTGGCTACCGGCATATCGTAATGAATGCCGCCCAGCGCTCGGCCTCCCTGAATTTCCAGAGGCGGGCAGCCCTCATGTGAACTGATGAGCGCCCCCATTTGCGACAACGGGGTAATCACCCTGGCCATGGGACGACGCAGCAACGAATCGTCACCCGTCAGGATGCTGTCGAAGCACTGCCCGGCAAGCAGGCCCGCCATCAACCGGATGCTGGTGCCTGAGTTACCGACATCCATGACCCGTGTGGGCGCAGTCAGACCACGAAGACCGACGCCGTCGACCGTTAGTCGACCCGATTGCGGATCCGTAATGTCCACACCCATCTCCCGAAAGGCTGACAGTGTGGCCAGTGCGTCCTCACCCTCCAGAAAGCCACTCACGGTGGTGCGACCCTCGGCAATTGACCCCAGCATGATGGCGCGATGCGACATCGACTTATCGCCCGGGACGCGAATGCGGCCCGTGAGCGAGCCACCCGGGTCGAGATAAAAATGCATCAGTCCATCTGCTCCGACTGGGGGTTAAGAGGGTTCAGAATGTCGTCGTGCTTGCGCCGCACCTCTCTGCAGCGAGCAAAAAACGTTTCTATGGCGTCGCCATCAGCCTCGGCGATCAGCGTCCGCAGATGTTCGTGCTCCTGTGCCATGGCATCCATGGCGATAAGAATGGCGTCGCGATTGGTTAAAGCAATATCGCGCCACATCAACGGATCTGATGCCGCAATACGAGTCATATCTCGGAGTGCGCCCCCGCCATGCTTCATGGGCGACAACGCATGATCGGCGAGCATCGATGTCAGCGCGTAAGCCACCATATGAGGTACATGGCTGCTGGCCGCCAGTGCCGCGTCGTGATCTTCCACCGACATATGCGTAATGCGCGCACCCGCGGTGGCCCACAGCCGCTCCACAATCTTGAGTGCCGACGTGTCGGTCTCGCCAGAGGGCGTCAGAATCACCTCGCGCCCGTCAAACAGCTCAGGATAGGCAGCCCCGACACCGCTGTTTTCGCTACCTGCGATGGGATGACCGGGAACAAACCTTGGGTAGTCGGTGCCCGCAGCCTCGACAATCACTCCTTTGATGCTGGCCATGTCCGTGACTACGGGCTCCCCTGAGGACGCCGCCAGATCCAGTAGCTCTGGCAACAGCTGAGCCGT
The DNA here is from genome assembly GCA_024638905.1 of Luminiphilus sp. Classification (GTDB taxonomy): domain Bacteria; phylum Pseudomonadota; class Gammaproteobacteria; order Pseudomonadales; family Halieaceae; genus Luminiphilus. The sequence goes on along the minus strand of JAHEJH010000074.1, from coordinate 541 downwards.
AGCCTCCGGTGGGGCACCGATGACGATGACATCAGCCTCGGCCACAACGGCCGGCAGATCCAGACTAAAACGATCGATCAGACCTAAGGCCAACCCACGCTCAAGGGAGGGCGCGCGCGGACCCCAGGCAATGAGATCAGCGCGCCAGTTACGGCGCTTGAGAGCACCGGCCAAGGACCCGGAAATCAGCCCGAGACCCAAAAAAGCAACGATGGGGTCGTGGTCAGCGTTCACGATCAAATAGGTGCTCGGGGATAAGAGCCCAGCCTCTTCAACATGATCGAGTGTTCTTCGATCTGCCCAATCACCTTCACCATGACATCATCGGCGAGGTGACCCTCGCACTCGATGTAAAACACATAGGTCCACTTTTCGGTTTTAGAGGGCCGGGAATCGATGCGCGTCAAACTGACGCCGTTTTCCTCGAAGGGACGCAACAGGCCGAGCAATGCCCCGGGACGGTTGCGCGCAGAAACCAACAGAGAGGTCTTGTCGTGACCGCTGGGTGGCACACTCTCCTTACCCAGCACTAAAAATCGTG
>JAHEJH010000047.1:43-7719 GCA_024638905.1 Luminiphilus sp. | reverse complement strand
GCGGTTACGAGACCTGAGAGGTATTGGTTATGGCTCAAACTATTACCCACAACATTGATGCTGTTCTCAAAGGATTAGATCTGTACGCCAGAACCAAGGTGCCTAAGGCCGCAAGGGTCGCTATCGGCAGACTTGGTTTTGATATTGCAAATAAGTTTGTGCCTGATCGCATGAACATGGTTTTTGAAAGGCCGAACCAGTTCACGCTGAAAAGCTTGAACTACAAAGTTGTCTCCAACTACGAAGTTCAACTCGACTTCAGAAAAGATGTTGGCAAAGGAAATGATCCTGCTCGATATTTATATCCATCAACTGTTGGCGCTCCCGCCTACGAAACAAAGTTCAGCCGCTACCTGCATGCAGCTGGTATCGCGCCGAGCAATCGCTACCCAATACCTGTTAAAGGAAATCTCGCCAAAAATTCTTATGGCAAAGTTTCTCAGGGCGAATACAGCAAGGCTTGGACAGGGCTTAGCTCATCCAGACCTAAGAGAAGGCAAAAGAAAGATCTTGATAGCTCACTGCGCTTTGGTCAGTCGAAGCGTCGAATGACAGGTTTCAATCCAAATGCAAACTTCAGGTACTTCTCCATCCCAGACAACCGGATGATGAACACGTCGTTTAAGCAGACCAATCTCTTTGGCCTTGGAGATGGCATCTATCGCGCCAAGGGTCGCAACGACCTGCAGCTGCTGTTCACCTATGCCAAGTCGAAGCCTAAAACTCCAAACATCTTTGACTACCAAAGCTTTGTTGCCAAGGTGGTGGAGAGAAGGGCAGAAGGCACCTTCCGCCGAGCATTTAAAGAAGCTTTGCGATAGCCATTGCCATGACCGACAGCGCGCCATATGATCACGGCTTACCCATGCTCTTTACCCAGATGTCTGTCGCCTCTTTGCGCGACGAGGTCCGCAATGCGGATGCTGCTTATCGCGCAGGTACTCCTGTGATGTCCGACGAAGATTTTGATGCGCTGGTTAGGCAGCTGCAGGCAGTAGCTCCACATGCCCCTGAATTGCAGAAGCCTGGCGGAGGTACTGCTTTGCTGAGCCTGGATAACAGGCCGCTTAGTGAATGGATGGAGAGGTTGCCTGAAGGCACGCCATTGATCGTGCAGCCCAAGATTGATGGCTGTGCTGTTGCCTTGCGCTATGTCGACGGCAGGCTTGATGCTGCTTGGACAAGGTCAGGGCGTAGTGCAATGCCTGCTGTCAGCCTTGTTGATTCAATCCCGAGGAAGATCGATGCTCCCGGAACCGTGCAGGTCAATGGTGAGCTGTACGACGTTGACCAGGAGTTCTCGCAGAAGAATGCTGCGCGATCGCTGAACAAGACACCCGGTGGGGATGGCTTGGTCTTTATGGCCTACACGTTGGTGGATGCTGAGGCGAATGAGCTGGCTTCTTTGCAGGTGATGAGTGAGTGGGGCTTCCTTGTGCCAGATACTTTGGTCTGCACTCAGCCCGAAGAGGTTGAGGCATTGCACCAACGTTGGAAGATGGGAGACCTGTTCGAGGCGCTGCCTACTGACGGCATTGTGGTGAAGGTGTTCATGCACGACCTGCAGCGTGAGCTTGGAGCTAATAGCAGATGCCCTTTGTGGGCGCTGGCGATGAAGAAGTTTTGAGGTGTCCTAATTGCAATGCTTCTCTTATCAAGGTTTTGGAGAGTCGTCACACAACAGGCAGCGTCGTGTCACGCCGTCGGCAGTGTCATTCTTGCGATCACATCTGGGGGACTGTTGAGGTGTCTTTAGAGGCTTCAGCCTTTTGCTACAGGGATCGCGGCGGCAAGCGAACTGATGGTCGCCGTAGAGCTGACTTTGGAGTGAAGCTGGAGGTTGTCGACAAGATCGCAGCAGCGATCAAGAGCGAGCGTTGACATGCAGGGCATAGCCCTGTAGGATTTGCACATGCCTAAGGGCATTACCCATTATTTCTCACTACGACAATGAAAACCGTTTCATTCCGCCTCACTGACAAGCAGCATCACTACTTAGCTGCCGTTGCAAAGGATCAGATGCGTTCTGTAGAGCACCTTGTTTGGATGGCTCTTTCTGAAGGCGTGTCTTACATGTTCAACGAGGAGACTTATTACGTCCACAAGCTTCAGTGTGACTACACCGACGAGGACAGGGAAAGCATGGCTAAGTATCCCCTTGCCACCCCTTGTTTTGGAACTGAGTATTACGGCGCTCACCCTTGGGCCGAGGAGATTCGTGGAAACGTTCTTGCGGACATAGAGCACGAGTTGGAGCAGGCAGATTCTTTTGACTTACAAGCTGAGATCACTCGAACCGACGAGCTGCACGCCCAGCGCAAGCAAGACTACGAAGCGAAAGAAGCTGCTAAGAAAGAGCAGGAGGCTGCACAGTGATTCTCACTAACAAGATTGAGATGGGCGTCTTGGTAGACGCCATTGGCTGGGAGCTGGAGATGTTTAGCCGCATGTCTGGCTCGCCACGTCATGAAATGCTCCGCGACCTGCAAGAGCGCCTGCAAAAAGCGATTGATGAAACCGATGACTGATTCAGACCAGACAACGATGCACATGCTTCAGCGTGCGATGAATGTCGACCACTACCTGCTGGCTAACTGGGACGACATTGTGAAAATCAAAAAGCTTCTGCGTAAGGCGTCACGCAACCACCTAGTGGATGTGCTTGATGGTTTGCTTGAGGTCCAGGCTTCTTCGGTGCCTGAAGACTTCAAGGGGCCATTGATTCAGCAGAACATGGTGGCGGGCTTTCCGCCATCGATGCTGAAGATTTCGATCGAGTCGGAGACTTGCGAGGATGTGGTTTAAGGAGACTCGCAAGGGGTCGGTTTTCTAAGGCCCCGGAGACTCGCAAGGGGTCGGTTTTATAGGGGGTCATTTTTTCACACTCACACACACAAAATTTCCGATTTTCAGTAGTACATTTGTACTACCGCAAAAAGTGTCCTTTTTGAGAATGATTCTCATTCTCAATAACTAAATCTTTTTTGCAATCGTACTTTTCCCGCTAAGTAACACAAACTGAAAAAAGTCGATGTAAATAATCAATCACGATTGCGTCGTAAATCGTAAACAATCAATCAGGATTGCATCGTGAAAATATCACTAACTAATATTTTTTTGTCGAGGTTCGAGTTAGTTAGTGTTGTTTTAGTTTTTGACACTAACTGTCGCCGCTCCGCTGTGGCCGCCCCGTAAGGGCGCCCGTGCCGGTGGTGATGGCCCACGGTGACCCCCACGGCCAGGCCGCGCCCACCTCACCCGTCCGGGCCTTCCGCCGGACGATTGAAAGGCGGGTGTCTTGCTCTCACCGGTGGGAGCTGTTGACGTTCGCTCACTCCTGCCCCTATATATGGGTGGGCGATTCGTCGCCCTTACCCATTGCCCGTTATCCGTGACTATCACCCGCCACCATTTCGAAAATGCCGCCGACTTGGCCGGCGCCCCTGCCGCCCTTGTTTCGACGCGGTGGGATGGCTCACCATTAGTGGCCGCCCCCGCCCATACGGTTCAAGTCGCACTGACCCCGGCCGCCGCCGCTGCCCTGCTCGGCACGTTGGAGGGCCAAGCCCTGCCCGCCGACGTGGCCGCCTTAGTTGTGGGCCTGCGCGGCGCCGCCGCCTCTGCCCTCGCCGAGGCGTGATCAGTGGGCCGCGATCCGGCCCGACAGCGCGACCCCGCGCGCGTGAAATATAAAGAAATATAAAATATTCGCGGGTGCGCGCGAATATTCGCTAATGTCGTTTGTACGCGGGCACCCCCGCGTGTTACCCCATACCCCCACGAATCAATGGGCAGAATCGCCGACCGCCTCCGCGCCCTCACCGCTGAGATGCGCGAGTCCGATGAGCGCCTCCAGCGACTCATCAACGAGTACGTCGACACGACCAGCGAACACCTCGAGGATCTGAAACGCCTCTCCGAGTAACACCACCACCCCGCCGCCGCGCGGGGTTATTTTTTGGGCGCAATTGTTAAGACATTCTGCAGAACGGGTGAGAGAATGTTTTCAGCTCTCACCCGTTGCTGTATTGTTTTGATCAAGAGGCCACCCGGTGGCCCTTACCCCTTCCCCCCTTAGCTCCAATGTCGAACACCTACCGATTCGTGATCAGCGGCCCCCGCACCCTCACCAAGATCGACACGGCCCCCGGCGCCTCACAGGCCGCCGCCGCCGCTCTCCTCTTGAATATTGCGCGCATCTGGGACGCTGACGCCACGATCGCCCCCATGCTCTACCCCTTCCCCCTCTCCTTCTGATTTCCTCCCCCTTGCCCCTTACCCCCTTACCTCCAATGTCCAATCTCCACCCATCCACCGCCCCCCACATTCGCCGCGCCATTGCGCGCCGCGAGCGCCGCGAAAAATTCGCCCGTGTCGCGATGTTCAGCGCCTCGGCCGCTGTTTGCCTGCTCTCCATTTTCCCCCTGGCTTCCATTGCTCAAGACAAGGGCGACAGGTTCCAAGCCATGGCAGCCGCTGCGATCATGGGGTGCGCCTTTACCGGCGCGGCGTCCCTCGTCGCCGCCGCTGGTTCAGCGAGCGAGGCGTGATCAATGGAAGCCATCACCACCATTACGGCCGCGATCCTGGCCCTGATCATCCTCCCGGTCCTGATCCTGCTGTGGGCCACTGAGAGCCCACAACAGCGCGCGCGCCGCATGCGCGCCGCCGGTCAGTCTTTCCGCGCCATTGGGGCGGCCCTCGGCATCTCCCACACCACCGCCCGCCGCTGGTGCCTCGCATGATCAACCCCGCCGCCGCCTTGGCCGCGCCGTTCTCCGCCGCCGCTCTCGCCCTCCCACCCACCCCACCTGTCACCGCCGCCGATCTATGGCGCCAGGGCGTCCATCTGGAATGGTGGGAGCTGTCCGACCTGCTGCAGGAGTGCACTGGCTGGACAATCAAGCCCGGCCACTGTCCCGATGATCCTGACGAGGTGGGCCACTGGCTCATCGACCCATCCGGCGATAGGGAGGGCGATATCTGGCCCGGTCCTGATATCGATGACCTCGAAAATTTCGTCGGCTGGCGTATTGACGAGGCGCTCGGCGCTCTCGACTCCTGACCCCTTACCCCCTACCCAAAATGTCCTCCCATCCTGCCCACTACGTGCCCGGATGCTTTGTTGAGTACCGGGGCCCGACCGATACCAAGGGCGCCGTATGGGCCGCTGTAATTAAGCGCGGGCGTGATCGCGCCGACCAATACCGCGCCACTGCTCCATTCGCCGCCGGCCCCGACGCCGCGGCCCGCGCCGCAGTTGATCGATTCAATGCCGAGCTAATCCCTGATGGCCTCGGCCGGTGGCAGATACTCGGCGCCGCCCTGTCGATGGATGGCGGCGATCGCTACGCGTACCCCGTCGGCCCGGCCAACCTTTGCCCCGTTTTGCCCCTTACCGCTTCCGAGGTTTAAACCATGCCTGAATTAAAGAACCCCACCCAAGCCCTTACGGCTGCCCTGCTGTTGGCCGTAACGGCCCCCCACGAATCGATCGCGGCCGAGGTGGTTGGTCAAGCCGAGCTGATCGCCGGCGGCATGCCGCCCGCCGACGTTGACCGCGTCAAAGAAGTGCTAGAGGTTGCTTTTGCCATTCTCGCCCCCGAGGGCCAGCCATGACGGCCGCCATTGATTGGTCGGCCCCCTATTGGGAATCCGTCGCCGCTGAGCAGTTACTGCTCACCCCTACGCTTAAAGCACGGAAGGCCGACCGAACGATCAGGATCGCCCGCGCCCCGCATGGTGGCCGCCAACGGCTGAGGCATCCCGAGACTGACGCCGGATTGATTACCACCGGCGATGTGGGGCAGTTCGGCCCCTACAAGGTGCTGCGGCTTCGGTTCGGCGATGCCTGGCACGTCGTGCCGTCTCACGCCGACGCCATGCGGTGGACGTTGGACGGCATGGCCGAGACGCCCGACGGCCGATCAGTTGAGCCGGATGATCCCGATTCGTGGTTGATCCTCTGCGATCTGGTCTAACCCCTAACCCTTACCCCTTACAAAATGCCCGCCCTGATCAACCCGTCCCGGCCCTGTGCTCTGCCGGCCGACGCCCGCGCCCTGTTGGCCCGATGGGGCCTCAGCTCGTCAACGCTGCTCACCACCGACCGTCAGAGTCCCAAGCTGCGCCACGGTCAGGCCCGCGCCCGCGCGGTGATCCTTTACACCCTGCCCGCCCGTTCGTTGGCTGAGGCGATTAATCCCGACAATCCGGCCGACGGCCCCCGGTCGTTCGTGCCCTCTTTGTTCTCCCTCGCCGAGGCCCACGGCCTGACGCAGAAGGCCCGCGCCTATAACGCGTGCCCATGGGCTACTCCTGGCTGTGGCGGGGCGGGGGGTGCTTGTCTGGCGTGGGCTGGTCATGCCGGGATGGGATCGCCTGAAAAAAACCCGATAGTCGCGGCCCGTGGCCGCCGGACTCTCGCCCGCCTTGACGATCCCGAGGCATTCGGCCGTGCTGTGTTCTGGAGTGCTCTCCGCCACCTGTTAAGGGCACGCCGCGACGGCTTACCCCTGGCTGTCCGGTTGCGCGGTACTGATGATCACCCTTGGCATCGCCACGTCGTGCCCGTATCTGAGGCCGAGGCCGAGGCGATCGCCGCCCGTTATGGCGTCGACGTGACCCCTGGAGAGGCGACCATGGCCGCCCGCCTGGCCGCTGTCCCTGAGCTGCGCCCCTATGAGTACAGCGCCGCCCCTGTTAATGGCCCCCTCGGCTTGATTGCTCAACGGGACGCCGGCCCGGTGGATGTGACCAGCTCCTTTAAGCCTGATCGCTTGACCGGTTGCGCTGATGCCGTGGCCGCTTTGCGTGCGGGCTTCCGCCTGTCGGTGCCCGTCCGGGTTAAGCGCGGCGCCCCCCTGCCCTCGGCCCTCACCCTGACCGCAGGCGGTGAGTCGATCACCGTCCCCACGGTCGACGGTGACGCTGGAGGTGATCACCGCTGGACCGATCCCCATGGGGTGGCCGTCCTGCTGCGATTGAAGAACGCCCGGGGCTGCGGCCCTGAGGCCGACGCTTTTAGTCTGGCCGCCCATGGCATGCCTCAGCATCTGCCCGATGGCTCGGCCCTGCTGACCTGGCCGGACTAGTCCCGCCCCTGCCGCGCTGCCCTGCAGCCCCTGCCCTCGCCCCTGACCGGGCGGGGGCTTTTTTGTGCATGATCGCCACCGCTCGCCCTTGCTCACTGCTGAGCGCCCTTGAGAGGCCCTGAGAGGCTACAAGGGCGCATTCTTGCAGTATTGGCCCCGCCGCAGCATTGAGGCGCTTTGCTGGCCCGCCTAGGCGCCTCTGAGAGCGTCCACGGCTCACAGCGCCGCCATAACCCCCACACGGCACCCCATGCGGCCCCATGAGGCCCCATGAGATTGCACGCGCGCACGATCACGCGCACGCGCGCGCATAACATCTCGCCCTTAAATATATTTATATATAAGGATGCAGCAAAATAGATTAACATTGACAAATAAAACAGGAGACTAATTCTTTACATCGAAAAGTGTCAGGCAAAATATATATTATTAGCTACAATCGATATGTGTTGATGTTAAATATATTTAACGATCACTATATGTAAAATAGAGCGAGATGTACGATTGTCGATGTTAGATTGATACTAACTGCCGCTAGTACAAAGGTACTTCCTGGCACTTCGGCTGCGAGGTCTTTCAAAG
>JAHEJH010000040.1 GCA_024638905.1 Luminiphilus sp. | reverse complement strand
CGAGAAAGGCACAGTGCTGTACTTTACACTTGGGCACTGCAGATCTACCTACGACATGCAGCCTTTGGTCGATGAATATCCGGAGCTTGAGCGGGGCAGTTGGGATCTACCTGTGTTCTACGAGCTGCTCCGGCGTGGCATCGCCTGGGGTATTCAGTAATCTAAATCCCCGGTTCGATCCGGGGACGCTTGCGGCCCTAGTGCCGCTTTAACTGACAACTGACTGAGCCCATGGATACCCGCTGGATCGACGAACTCACCGCCGAAGTGCCCGATATGCGGGTGCTTCGCGAGACGCACCAGATCAAACGTTTCACCACGGGCATCCGCTACGGTCAGGGCTCCGCTCTGGCGGTCTTTGAGCCCGCCTCGCTGCTGGCTTTCTGGAAAGTACTCAAGGCCGCTGTGGCGGCCGATTGCATTGTCATCTGCCAAGCCGCCAACACGGGCATCACCGGCGGTTCAACGCCAGACGGGGACGACTACGATCGTGAGATCGTGATCATCAGCACCCTCAAACTCGATACCTGCCTACCCCTGTGCGACGCGCAGCAGGCGCTGGTTTTTGCTGGCGGGACGCTGTATCGGCTGGAAGAGATGCTGGCGCCCTTTGACAAAAACCCTCATTCGGTAATTGGTTCTTCCTGTATTGGTGCCTCGGTCATCGGCGGGATCTGTAATAACTCGGGTGGCAGCCTGGTGAAGCGGGGCCCAGCCTATACCGAGCTGGCTCTTTTTGCCCGGCTCACAGAGCAGGGCGAGCTTGAGCTGGTCAATCATCTGGGTATCGAATTAGGTGAAACCCCCGAGGAGATGCTGGGTAACCTCGACGCGGGCCGGTTTGATCTAGAAGCCGCAACACTCGATGGTGGCTTAGCCTCTGACCCCGAATACATTGAACGCGTGCGCGAGATCGAAGATCCGACACCGGCCCGCTTCAATGCCGACCAGCGTAGGCTTCACGAGGCGAGCGGCAGTGCGGGTAAGCTGGCGGTGTTTGCAGTGCGGGTCGATACCTTCGACAAGCCCAAGGCGGAGCAGGTGTTTTATGTCGGCACCAATGACCCTGAGCAGCTGAACGAGATCCGCCGGCGCCTTCTCTCTGAGGGCGCAGAGCTGCCCGAGATGGGCGAGTATATGCACCAGAGTTGGTTCGACGGCGCGGACCGTTACTGCAAAGACACGTTCTTGCTCATCAAGTACCTCGGCACCGATTTTTTGCCGCGGCTCTTTCGCATTAAGGCGGCGTTAGATCGCTGGCTCGAGAAAATACCGGGTCTTCCCAATCGCCCCGCCGATCATCTGTTGCAGAGATTGTCACAGTGGTGGCCAGATCATTTGCCTAAACGGATGCGCGAGTATCGTCAAAGCTACGAGCACCATCTGATCCTGGTGGGTGCAGACACGGCCATTGCCGAGATGCGGCAGGTGCTCCATGACGTCACCAGAGAGGGAGATGCTGGGGCGTTTTTCGAGTGTTCGCCCAAAGAGGGCGAGGCCGCGTTGTTACATCGCATGGTCGCAGGGGGGTCCCCGGCACGTTACAACCTGATTCACGCGAAAGAGACCAACGGCATCTTGGCGTTTGATGTGGCGCTGCCGCGTAATTATGCGAGTTGGTATGAGTTCTTGCCTGAGGATCTGCTCGATCAATTTGCGGCGCCTTACCGCGGCGGCCACTTTATGTGTCATGTATTTCATTGGGACTTTGTGGTGAAGGCCGGGGTGGACCCGGAAGCAGTAACAGAGCGAATGATGTCTTTACTCGACGGCATCGGCGCCAAATATCCCGCTGAGCATAACGTGGGGCATTTGTATTGCGCCGAGCCCGATCACGCAGCGTTTTATCGTGAGCTGGATCCAACCAATACCTTCAATGCTGGCGTGGGCAAGATGTCGAAGTACCGGTGCTACCACTAAGCTTGTTGCCCAGCCCAGCCCAGCCCAGCCCAGCCCAGCCCAGCCCAGCCCAACTCATCATCCAACTGTCTACCTTTTGCTTTTTCTTTGATCAAAGCTCGATCGACTTTTCTTTCGGGCATAAAAAAGGCCGGGTTGCCCCGGCCCATAAGCCACAACGCTAAAACTTAGAACTTCCAGTTCACCCGCAGGCCGACTTCGCGCTTGTCCAGCGGTGAAACTGCAACGCCCTGCTTGGCAGTCAGGAAAGCAAACTGCGACGGACTGGAGAAGTCGGTCCAACGAGCGCCGGTCTGCCAGGCTTCCTCGTCGGTCAGGTTCATGACGAAGAGCTCCGCCATCAGATTCTCCCACTCAAGACCGATGCGCAGGTTGAACAGGTTGTAGGAATCCAGCTTGGCGAGGTTTGACTCATCCACATAGGACTCACCCTGATGGAACCAATCCAGACGCCAGTAGCCCCCTTGGTTAAACAGCGAGAAGTCATGAGACACATAGGCGCTCATGGTGTTCTTGGGCTGGCGCGGTGTCTGATTACCAGACATCTGCGAGAAGCCGGCAATCGGTGCGACGAAGTTGAAGGTGTAGTCATCGTACTCGGACTCGATGTAACTGATGTTCACACCGACTTCAGTGCGATCCGTGATGGCCGCCTTACCCTCAAACTCCACACCCCAGATATCGGCGTCACCCGGAATCAGGATGTTTCGAGAGTTGAAGAACGGTATCGCATCTCCACCATCGGCAGGATAGGTAGCTTTGGGCTGACCCAGTGTGCCGTCAGGACATTGCGCACTGCCGATGTCGCTGGCGCGGCAAGTCTCGTTGATCAGGAAAGAAGAACGGCCCTTAATGTTCTCCCAGGTCTGCATGTAGACCGCGATATTCATCTGACCGCGACCATCCCAGAAGCGCTGCTTCCAACCAAACTCGATTGCCTCCAGGGTTTCGGCATCCAGTAGCTCTGCGACCGTAGAATCCTGAGCAATGTACTGTGCCTTCTCACGCTCATCAGCCTGCGCGTAGAACGTGTTGAAGTCGCCCGCAATCTGACCCTCGGACCAGCTCGCATAGAGCGTGGTGTTGTCAGAGGGTGTCCAGCGCACAATAGCGCGAGGCAGGAAGTCGTCAAACTCCTCCTCAAGACGCGTGTCGCCGGTGCCCGCTACAGAGTTGCCCTTGATCAGGGTGTCCTCGACGAACCGGCCTTCCAGAATAACGGTCAGATTGTCGGTGATATCGAAGTCGATAGAGCCAAAGACACCTGATACCTCAGCCTGGTCAGTGTTGGTCAGGTTATTTCTGAAGATGCCCAATGCGTTACCCGGTCGACCCATGCCCAAGCCACCGATCGCGGGATCAAAGAAGCTGTAAACACAGATATCGGGGTAGGCGTCAGAGTAGCCGTAGAAATCAAACGCAAAGCAGGAGGTTGCCGCGTCACCACCACTACCCGATGCGAGGAATTCCTGCTCGTAGTAGCTGTAGCCCACCAACCATCTCAGGCGCTGATCCTGCGGGCTGGTGAAACGAATTTCCCAGCTCTCGTCATCCATGTTCTGCGGGTCGCGTGACCACCAGCCCAGACGATCAGACAGGTCGAAGTCGCGGATCCAGTTCACCTCTTGCTCGTTCTTGCCGTAGCTCACGTCGATGCTGTAGCCCGAATCAAACTGATAACCAGCAGCAATGGAGAACCGCTCACTTTCACGCTTCATGCCGATGGAGGTCACGCCCGGGACGCCGTCGATGTTGGTCGTCGGGTCAGTCAGGTCTGACATATCGACCGGCAAAATGGTGTTAGAGGAAATGATGTTGCTACCCGGATCGACAGTTACTGAATTGCCGTAAGGCACGGTGCCGCAAATGTAGTTCACCGGGTTGGCAGGTCCTTCAGCTGAGTTCACCGTGGTGCCGGTACAGGTGTCGTTCATGATGCCCGACACATAGCCCTGACTCGGTGCACCATCGTCGTCTTCAGAGGTGCTGTAACGCATCTTCAGCTTAAAGTTATCGGTTGGCGTCCAGTTGATCACACCATTGAAGGTTGTGGTCTCCTCGTCGCCGGTTCGGCCACCGTCTGTCGCGGTGTAGTGCCCCTCTTTATCGTAAAAGCGTCCGGATACGCTGAAGGCCAGCACATCCTTGATGATCGGCCCTTCAATCAGGCCGCTGACATCGGTGCGCCCACGATCCGACATGCTGGCATTGATTTCACCGCCAAAGGCCTCGGCGTTGGGGTCGCGGGTGATCAGATTCACCGCGCCGCCAAATGTGTTCCGCGCAAAGTAAGCCGACTGGGGCCCTTTGATCACCTCGACCCGCTCAAGGTCCATGAGGCTCAGTGAGGTGCCGCCATTGAGCACGTACACACCGTCAATAAACAAAGCGCCCGTGGCAAAGCTGGGTGAGAACTGGGCAGTCGTCAGGCCTCGGAACTGCAGCTGCGTGTTGTAGCGACCCGGCTGCTGGTTGCCCTGGTTCATGAACTGGAAGCCGGGCGTGTGCAAGGCCACGTCCTCAAGATCGCGCATGTCGGTCATCAGAATATCTTCTGCACCGAATACCGATACCGCGACAGGAATTTCCTGCAGGGACTCGTCTCGTTTTCGAGCGGTCACCACGACTTCTTCAAGTCCCGCTGATTCCTGCGCCACGGCGACAGTACTGGGGATTACGCCGGCGACTGCGAGTGCCACCGCCGAAGAGAGCGTGAAGCGAGTACTTCTTTTCATGAGAGTGCCTCTATTATGTTTATCAATGGCTGAATTTGGCTTGAAAACCAATATTTCCAACTTTCGTTGAACATTTTAATGCTCTATTGATATACCAATAGGCGTAAATGCGCAAGGGCAGATGTTGCCCCTAAATGAGACCGCCTGATCTCGCCGCATTGGGCTTTTTGACCGACCCCCCCCAATCGCTTTGCCTTATTGATATAACAACCGATCAAATTTACTCTGAGCCCACGTCTTTGGGGGAGAGATGCGAATGCGCAAGGTGACGGTTGCGGAACCGGGTGGACCAGAAGCACTGCAAATGGTGGAGTCCGGTATTCCGGAACCGGGACCGGGTGAAGTGCTGATCGAGGTGGCGTACGCGGCGCTGAACCCGCTGGACAACCATGCGCGGGCAGACCGCATCAAATGGAATCACCCTGGCTATCCGTTTACCCCGGGGTTTGAATTCTGTGGCGTAGTCGATGCGGTGGGTGAGGGCGTCGACGAGTCACTGATCGATCAGCGTGTAGCCACCAATGGCCAGTGGGGAGGTAATGCGGAATTCGCGATTGCCCCCGCGCATTCGCTCGTGAGTGTCCCTGATGAATTTGACTGGCCGCTAGCGGCCTGCTTTTCCACCTGTGCCTATACCAGTTGGTTGTTGGTTCACAGTGCCGCCAAGGTACAACCCAATCAGTGGGTGGTCGTGCACTCCGCGGCGGGGGCGGTGGGCTCATTGGTCATGCAGATCGCCAAGTCGGCGGGTGCGCAGGTGATCGGCCTGGTGGGTGGTGAGCACAAATTTGAGTTTGCAGAGCAGTTCGGGCCCGATGCAGTCATCGATTATTTGCGCGATGACTGGCCGGATGGTGTCAAAGCGTTGACCGATGGTCGCGGGGCTGATGTGATTTTTGATGGCAACGCCGGTGATCGGGCGCCGATGAACCTCGATGCCACAGCGCCGCTGGGTCATATCGTTTACCTCGGCGCCAGTGCGGGACAAGCGCCCCCGGTCCCGCCGTCCATGCTGATCGGCAAGAGCTGCTCGATGTCGGGCTTCGTTCAGTATTTTCATCAGGCCATTAGCGGTGGCGCTGAAATTGCCGAGACTCACAAAGCCCTCGCCGCAGGCACCTGGCGTATTCCCATTGAGCGCGAGTTTGACTTGGCCGAAGTGGCCGAGGCACACCGGGCCTGGGAGGCGCGGGAGTTGCTGGGTCGCAGCGTGATCCGGGTGGGCGGCGACCTCTAAGGCAAACCATGAGTGTCGTCAGTGGCCTGCACGAGTTTGTCTTCTCGGCCCATGCATCGGAGCGCGAGCGGTTGCTGGCATTCTGGGCGGGGCTGGGATTCGAGCCCAATGACGAGGGTGCGTTAAGCGCTACTGATGCAGAGGCCCTTTATGGCCATGGCGCCGCGCTTACATCGATTCGGCTTCGTCACTCAGGCTGTTCGGCCCATGAAACGGGTCTGGTCAGGCTCCAATGCTGGGACGATCTGGCGGGTGAGGGGTTGGGTGCACACAAGCCACTGACTACCGGCAGTCGATGGATGGGGATGTATACCGCCGATATCCTCGAACTCAGGGACAGCCTGGGTGATTACAACAGCCACATAGATGATCGGTGGTTGTCGGAGCTGGTATCTGCGCCGCTGGCTAACCCACCTCCTGCAGTCACCTGGGATAGCCCGTTCGTGGGGTTGAGAGAAACCTTGTACTTCGATCCGGACGGTCGAGTTGCCTTTATTCAACGCGGCGGGTTTGATCGCCCGGGCTTTGGCACTATCGACACGTCACTGCCCTACAAAAACAGTGAGGGCAGCCACGCCAACGTGGTGCAACCCAGTCGCTCATTCGATACTGATTTTTATAAGCGTGTGTTTGGCCTCGAGTCTGCGCCCTACGGCGAGGCGCATGATTCCGGTGATGAACCGCCTACGCAGCGTGCGCTGAGGTTGGAGTCGGGGCAGCTCTTTCGCGTGGAGCGATTGCGGGCGCCGGAATGCCCGACAGGGCTCCTGCAGGTGTACTCGCCATACTTCGACACCGACGATCATCGCATCTTGAGTCAGCCGGGGCAGCGGGGGCTCTCTGCCTATAGTTACCGGGTGCAGAGCGTTGGCGCAGAGGCGCCGCCCGGCGTCACCGATTACCGGGCCGGCCAGAATGAGTTCGGCGAGCCTGCCTGTACGTTCCGGGCACCCGACGGATATAGTTGGATGTGGATCGGTGTCTGATTCCCTTCGCGGCTATCCCCTGCGTGCCTTTGTCATTTGTCTCATTGCCTATACCACCGCACAGATGGACCTCGCGTTGTTTGGCTACGCTGTGCCGGCGATTCGCGCAGAATTCGGGCTGACATTAAGCGAAGTGATGGCCATTGTGTCCACCGCTTTCCTATTGGGTGGGGCGCTACTGGTATTACTCGGCTGGTTAGCCGACCGGGTGGGGCGGTTGCCGCTGTTTCAATTTTCCCTGCTGGGGTCCTCCTTTCTGGTGGCGCTGATCAGCATTGCACCAGGTGTCGCCGCTCTCACGGCACTGCGCGGTGCAAGCATTGCGGTGGGCGGTCTGAGCTACCCGATCACCGGCGCCATCATTACTGAAGAGATGCCGGCTCGGCTGCGCGGCCTGTTTATGGGGTTGCTACAAATTGGATATCCCCTTGGATGGGCGTTGGCGTCACTGTGGTCGATGTGGCTGCTGACCGAATACGGCTGGCGACAGCTGTTCTGGGTGGGCTTGGTCAGCTTGCCGATGGTGTGGGTCGTACGGCGTTACTTACGGGAACCACCCCGGTCGGTGGCGGCGCGATCAACGGAGGCGCCGCCGCGGTTTTCGGATCTGTTTGCCAGCGGGATCCGCGAGCGGGCGATCACACTGTTCGTTGCCCAGTTTTTATTTGTGTGGGCCTACGCGGCGTCCATTTTTCTGTTCCCGAGTTTTCTCCGAGAGGTCCGCTCCCTCGACGCCTTCAATTTTTCACTGTTGATTGGTGCGGGCAATGCCATTGGCGTGCTGGGTTACGTGCTCGCGGCGTGGATCGGCGAGCGGGTGTGGACGCGACGCAATACGGTGGTGTTGTGGACGCTTTTGGGTGCGATGTTGTTTCAGGTGTTGGTCTGGGTGCCGACCACGTTTGGTCAGATCCTGTTTGTGTACGCGCTGATGAGCATGTTTTTTTATG
>JAHEJH010000035.1 GCA_024638905.1 Luminiphilus sp. | reverse complement strand
ACGCGCAAAAATAATGAAAAAATCCGGGGTCGCTGGTGCGCGGGGAGCAACTGGTCGAGTCGGTAGCGTGCGACGGCGCGATAGAGCGCGACAACGCGACTCATTGCGATGTCCCGCGGGCGGCGGCTTTCGCCAACAGCTTTTCGACTTGATTTTGGGCGCGCTCGACCCGCATGGCCACGGATTGCACCGCGTCATAGAAGTGCTCAAGCTCTGGCTTCGGTGGGGTCAGTCTTCCTTCTTCCAGCAGGTACTCGGAGACCTGCCGCTTGAGGCTGGCGCGGGCGCCTTCACTCCAGCGGAAGAATCGGCGAAGCCCCTCGGCAATTTGATGGCCGGCAACATCACCCAAAATATCCACTAACGGGGCTTCCCAATCGATCTCCATGCGAGCAACCACTTGTTGCAGGGTGATGAGGCTGGCGCTGCTGCCTTGCAGTTCGATGCCGCTGTTGATCAGGGTGGCCGCCGGGTCGTTGGAGGTCGCCAGCGCGGCAAAGTCCTCGAGCGTGCCGCGCACAAAGGCGTCAGTCTCTCGCTCGCAGTGGGCCATCAGTCTTACGTCAGTTCCCGTGACCATCTCGATGTAGACCGTGAGGTCGAGGGAGGTCACCTCTATCCCCAAAAGTGTGCCGCTGACGGCATCGAGCTCCTGATGCGAGTGGGGCGCCAGCGAAATGGCCTGATTCAGGGCCTGTTCTGCGCCCGCCAGTGCCGCACTGAGCAATGCCGGGTCATGTTGTGTCACGGTTTAAAGCCCTGATGCAGCGCGACAACACCGCCCGTCATATTGTGGTACCGACATTCGCCGAAACCGGCATCTTCCATCATGCCCAGTAGGGTTTCCTGATCGGGGTGCTTGCGGATCGACTCTGCGAGATAACGATAGCTGTCGGCATCCTGCGCGATAAGACGACCCATTGCCGGCAAGATCTGGAACGAGTACTGGTCATACACCTTGCCCAGTAGCGCCGAGGTGGGTTTGGAGAATTCGAGCACCAGCAAGCGGCCGCCCGGACGCAGTACCCGGAGCATGGAGCGCAAGGCCAGTGCCTTGTCGGTGACATTACGTAGTCCAAAGGCAATGGTGATGCAGTCCACACTGTTATCTTTAAAGGGGAGCGCCTGTGCGTCGGCCTGCACGACCTCTATGTTGCCTGTCGCTCCTTTATCAATGAGCCGATCGCGACCCACTTCGAGCATGGCGGCGTTGATATCCGCAAGAATCACTTGACCCTCGGGCCCGACCAGGCGGGAGAATCGGGCGGCGAGATCGCCGGTGCCACCGGCAATATCGAGAATGGTCTGCCCGGGCCGGGCAGCGCTGAGCTCGATTGTGAACCGCTTCCACAGACGATGAACTCCTCCGGACATCAGGTCGTTCATCAAGTCATAGCGGCTGGCTACCGAGTCAAAGACGCCGCGCACCATGCCTGCCTTGGCTTCCCGATCTACCCGGGTGTAGCCAAAATCCGTGGTGTCGTCGTCGCGATCCGCGTTGCTGGTCGCCTCGTCATTCATCACTCATATTCCGCAGTCTCGCCGGTCGCTTTCCGGCGGGCCGGCAAGTGTACCTGAGCGGGCGGTCTGTGTTCAGAGGGGTTGGTCAGGTGCCTCAGGGATCGAAATGCAGCACCTGAACCTCGGGATCACGAGATTTACCGGCCGCAGACAGTTGCTGCAGATACTGCCGCCAGTAGTGGTCTTGCTGTTCCGCCAGATCGCGCAGGTAGCGCCAGCTATAGAGCCCTGAGTCGTGACCGTCGTCGAAGGTGATCTGCACGGCGTAGTGTCCAACCGGTTCAATACTGCTAATGGCAACTGAAGATTTGCCGGTTTGCAGGACCTCCTGTCCCGGGCCGTGACCCCTGACTTCAGCCGAGGGCGAGAAGACGCGCAGAAATTCGGCGCTCAGCTGGTAGTCGGCACCATCTGAAAAAGTGAGCTCCAGACGACGCTTGCTCCGCGAGTAGTGCAGGTGGGTGACTTGATGGGGATCCGTCATGCTCAGGGTGACTCGCGTTTGAGCAACAGGGTGTCCATGTCAGCCTGTGCCGTGAGAGACCGAGCGCGCGCCATCTCCGAGCGGCTCTCGAAAGGACCGAGATAGACCCGGTACCATCGTCCGTTATCACCGTCGCCCGGCTCTACCGTCGCTTCAAGGCCTAGCAGTGCCAGCTCGCCGCGGCGGCGATCGGCATCGGTCTGCTGGCGGAACGATCCGACCTGCAATAAATACTGTGCGCTGCTCGTATTGCCCGACTGCAATTCGGCGGGTTCGATATCGGGATTCAGGTCGAGCTCCTGATTTGGCAGCACCGTATAGAAATCAAATCGCGGGCCGACGGTGACCTCCAATGCCGGGGGCGTCGCGGGCGGTGTGTCGGCAATCGTTTCATCCGCCTCCAGCGCATTGAAGAGCCCCAGACAGCCTAGCCCCCCGGCGACACACCCCACCACAAAACCCTGCAGGTGCGCGCGGTTCAAGGTGGGTGGAGCGCTGCTAGCCTGATCGTTAGCCTTGCGGGTTGCAGACGCTTTACGAGTAGGTTTGGCGGGGTTCCCTGCCATTACATCGCGTCCGGCGCAGACACACCGAGTAACCCGAGACCCCTGGCGATCACCTGTTGAGTCGCTGCCACTAAGGCCAATCTGGCTTTCATCGTCTCGGGAGACCCCTCCAGTACTTTGTGCGCGTTGTAGAAACTGTGGAGGTCGGCGGCGAGATCACGCAGATAGTTTGCGACATCGTGAGGCTCCAGGCGCTCGGCCGCTGTAGCCACGATCTCGGGGAACCGCCCTAGCGTGACGGCCAGTGCCAGTGTCTCGGCCTCACTGAGGCAGGCAAGATGCGCCAAGCCTTCATTAACCTCCAGGCTCGGGTCCGTTTCCTGCGCCTTGCGCAACACGCTGGCGCATCGCGCGTGGGCGTATTGAATGTAGTAGACGGGGTTTTCGTTACTACGGGCCAGTGCCAGATCTACATCGAAGGTGAGTTGCGAAGTGGGGGCTCGCGCGACCAGAAAATACCGGGTGGCGTCGCAGCCGACCCAGTCAATCAGGTCGCGAAGCGTGACGTAGCTACCGGCGCGCTTAGAGAGTTTCACCTCGGCGCCCTCGCGCATAACGGTCACCATTTGATGCAGCACATACTCCGGCCAGCCCTCGGGTATACCCACGTCGAGCCCCTGTAGTCCGGCTCTGACGCGGGTGATGGTGCTGTGATGGTCGGCGCCTTGCTCGTTGATCACGCGCTCATAGCCGCGCTGCCATTTGTTGTGGTGATAGGCGACATCTGGGACGAAGTAGGTGTATCCGCCTTCACTTTTGCGCATCACGCGATCCTTATCATCGCCAAATTCAGTGGTGCGCAACCACAGTGCATCCTGCTCTTCATAGGTATGACCGGCACGCTGCAAGGTCTCTACCGTCTCCTCGACGGCGCCGCTGTCATAGAGTGACGACTCCAGAAAATACTCATCGAAGACCACTTGAAAGGCTTTCAGATCCTGATCCTGCTCGCGCCGCAGGCAGGCCACTGCGAAATCCCGGATGGCGTTCAGGTCGTCTGGATCGCCGCCACCTGTGATTTCCCGGTCAGCGGCTTGCACCGTTTCGCCTGACAGATAAGCGCTAGCGACATCTTCAATGTAACCACCCTGATAGCCATCAGCGGGCCAGTCGGGGTGGTCGGGGCCTTTACCCAGCGCGCGGGCCTGCACCGACAGCGCCAGATTGTTGATCTGCTGGCCTGCATCGTTGTAGTAGAACTCGCGTTGTACAGACCACCCCGTGGCTTCCAGCAATCTGCCCAGCGAGTCGCCAATGGCTGCGCCTCGCCCGTGGCCCACGTGGAGGGGCCCTGTTGGATTGGCGGACACGAATTCCACCTGCACCCGCCGCCCGCCGCCGGTAGCAGTCCGCCCGTATGCCGCGCCGCTCTCGAGAATGGTGCGTACGACCTCGGTATGGTGGCCGGGGTTGATAAAAAAGTTGATGAAGCCAGGGCCGGCGATGTCGCAGCGGTCAACCAGTGCGTTTGCGGGAAGCGCCGCGATCAGCTGGGCAGCTAGCTCCCGGGGCACCATGCCCGCGCGCTTGGCCATCACCATGGCAATATTGCAAGACAGATCACCATGACTCGGATCTTTCGGGCGATCGATCTGCGGTGCTGACTCGGGCATTTCAGCCAGCACGCCATCTGATACGAGTTGTTCCAGCGCCTCGCTAATGAGCGCAGCCAGTTCGGGTTTCATGGTCATCCTGTCAGGTAGGTCTGTGAAGCGTCCAACACAGACTGAGTGGCTATTATCACCAACCGGCGGGCGTCGCTCCAGCGGAGGAAGTCACAAGCTTTCGTAGGGGTCGATATCCACCGACCAGCTCAAGCGGTGAGAGTGTCGGGCTGCCTCCGCCGCGGTAATCAGATCCGTCATGACTTTTGCCAGCATTGAGCGACTCCCCGCAGAGATGACTAATTGCGAGCGATAGCGATTTTTCCGTCGTGCCATCGCGGCGGACAGTGGGCCGATGATCTGTGCGCCCCGGGGTGCGGCGATACTGTTTCTGATCCGCGAGAGGAAGCCCAGTCCCTCCTGTCGATCCTGACTGTCGCAGCGAATCACACCAAGCGCGCCGTGGGGTGGCAGGCCTGCTTGAATCCGGTGATTGAGCAAGGCGGGCAACGCCGTGTGGTACGGCTGATCGAGATGTTGCATCAGCGGGTGCTCGGGATGTCGCGTTTGAATCAGCACCTCACCCGGGGTCCCGTCTCGCCCGGCACGACCACCCACCTGTGTCAGTAGCTGTAATAGTCGCTCTTCACCGCGAAAGTCGGGACTGAACAGCAGCGCGTCAGCATCGACAACGGCCACCAACGTGACGTGAGGGAAATGGTGCCCCTTACTCAACATTTGCGTACCGATCATCAGTACCGGTTCTCCACCCGCCAGTTGCTCAATCAGGTCGGGCATCGCCTGGCGGCCAGTCATGGTGTCGCTGTCGACGCGAATCACCGGGAAATCAGCAAAGCGCTCGGCAAGAAACGTCTCGGTCTGTTGGGTGCCGACGCCAGTACCGACGAGTCGGCGACTCTGGCACCGAGGGCACTGCTGGGGCAGCGCTGAGCGCCGACCGCAATGATGGCAGTGCAATCCCGGTGGCGTCTTGTGCAGCGTCATGCGCGCATCGCAGTCAGCGCAGTCACTGCTCCAGCCACAATCGTGGCAGAGCAGCGCATTGGCGAAGCCGCGGCGGTTGAGAAATACCAGCACCTGATGCCGCCGGCCCAGTGCTGCCTCGATCTTGTGCAGTAGCTCCGGTGACAGGCCCGCAGAGAGTTCGAGTCCAGAAATATCAATCTGTCGCAGCGTGGGCAGTGTCCCCGCACCCGCCCGTTGCGTCAGTGAATGGCGCTGGAAGCGACCCAGCTCAGCGTTGTGCCAACTTTCGAGGCTGGGTGTGGCGCTGCCGAGCACGACCGGGCACTGCTCCAGTTGCGCGCGCTTGATGGCCACATCTCGCGCCGAATACCGAAAGCCATCCTGTTGCACATACGCCGCGTCATGTTCCTCGTCGACAATGATCAAGCCGGGGCTCAACAAGGGGACAAAGACTGAGGACCGGGTGCCGAGGATCACCGCTGCGCGGCCCCGGCGTGCAGATGTCCAGGCGCGGTCGCGCTCTGCGTCGCCCATCCCTGAATGCAGTGCGATAACCGGTGCCTCGAACCGTGCTTCGAATCGCGCCAGCGTCTGCGGTGTCAGGGCGATCTCGGGGAGCAGCACCAGTGCCTGCCGGCCCCGGTTGAGACAGTCGGCAACACTCTGCAGGTAGACCTCTGTCTTGCCGCTACCGGTGACGCCGTAGAGCAAATGCACCGAAAAAGCCCCTGCCGCTGCCACGATCTGATCGATTGCGGTCTGTTGCTCCGCATTGGCTGGTAGTGGCGGAGATCGGGTTTGCCAGGCAGCTTCAGTTGTCAGTTCACAGCCTTCGACGAGCGCAAAGTCTTTGAGCGCCTTGATCACAGCAGAGCTGAATCCCTCGGCCTTGAGTTCGGTCACGGGCCGCGGACCCAATTTCAGTCGGGAGACCAGCGCCGCTTGTTTGGGCGCGCGATGAGGCGCGCCATCCGGCAGGCCCTGACCGCGGGCAGTCAGCCGGATCCCTGTCTCGGTCAGCGCGCGCTCGGATTGGCCGCGACGCTCGCGAGGGGACAAGCCCAAGGGCAGTACCTCGCCCAGCGGGTGCTGATAGTAGTCAGCGGCCCAAGAAAGCAGCGCCCGCTGCTTTTCGGTATAGAGCGGTTGCTCGTCCAGTAGCGCGGTTGCAGCCTTGAGCTTCGCCGGCGCTACCGGAGATTCTGACGTGATTGAGAGGATGACGGCGGTGACACTGCGCTTGCCAAAAGGAACGGTGACGCGCGCGCCGGGCTTGGCTGCAGCTTGACAGCCTTCCGGCGGGAGGTAATCGAAAGCGCGGCGCAAGGGGGAAGGCACCGCGCAACGCCAGATCGCAGGTTTGAGGGGGCTGTTCGCTGTATTTTGGCTCAAGGGCTGCTCGGCGCGCTGGCTTACAAGCCCAGTGTACTAAAGCCCGTGAGCGGGCGTATTCCATGTTGCTATCGGGGCGGGCTCTGGTATGATCCGCGCTCTTTTTCGCATGACAGATGCTGACGGAGGTTGGCATGAAACCAGACATTCACCCCGAGTATCGTGACGTTCTGTTCCACGACACCTCATCGGACACCTACTTTGTCGTGGGTTCGACGGTGCAGACCAGTGAGACGAAAGAGCACGAGGGACAAACTTATCCTTATATGATTCTGGACATCTCCAGTGCTTCTCACCCTTTTTATACGGGCAAGCAGAAGGTTGCCCAGAGCGATGGCCGCGTGGCGCGCTTTAATAAGCGTTTCGGTGGCCGAAGCCTTAAAAATTAGGCATTGATTCAACAAAAACGCCGGCCGACGCCGGCGTTTTTTTTGCCTCAAAAAATTTGTTCGAGATTTTCCGTATCGATGGCGCCACCTGAGTTGGTGTCCCAGTCCGGGAGAGATTCCTCGAGAAAGTACTCCATCACACTGCCCTCAGGTTGTCCCCGCACCCGCAGGCCGGACGCCCGGTCTACACGGAGTCGGACAATGCCTGGCGGCATGGGTGGTGCCGGTTGCACAGGAGGCAGTGCCTGGCGCATGTAGTCGATCCAGATGGGCAGTGCGGCGGTGCCACCAAACTCGCGGCGCCCCAATGGCCCGTAGTCGTCAAAGCCCACCCAGGCCGTCGTAATGAGGTCGCGATTGAAACCTGAGAACCAAGCATCCCGCGGTCCATTGGTCGTGCCCGTCTTGCCGGAAATGTCCTGCCTATCAAGCACCCGCGCGCGACGCCCCGTGCCGCGCTGAATCGCATCGTTAAGGAAAGAGGAAATGATGAAGGCGACCCGGGGGTCCATGACCCGGTCGGCTGCGCGCACCTCGGGCACTGCCGTGCCCAATATATCTTCCATCCGCATTTCTTCGCCCTCGCTACCCTCGGCATAGGCGCACTCGGCACAAGCCACCAGCGGATCGGCGGCGTAAACGATCTCTCCCTTCGCGTTTTCAATGCGCTCAATCAGCCAAGGCTCCACCTTGAAACCTTCATTGGCCAAAATGGCATAGCCGGTGGCGATCTCGAGCGGGGTGTAGGTATGGGTGCCGAGTGCCAGTGTCAGATTGGCCTGTATGCCTCCGGTGTCGAACCCCAGACCCTCTACGTACCGGATGAAAGGCCGCACGCCGACGCGTTGTAGCACCCTGATCGAGACTAGATTGCGTGAGAAGGTCAGCGCTTCGCGAAGTCGCGTGGGCC
>JAHEJH010000033.1 GCA_024638905.1 Luminiphilus sp. | reverse complement strand
GGCCACGGCCGATGCCGAATACCAGTTTGATAGATGGACTGGGGCATGCGACGGCCAAGGTGCTACGTGCTCGCTGACCAATATCACGAGCGACAAAATGAGTGCGGCCAGCTTTACTGCAGTCTACGCAGTCTCTGCAACAGCAGGCGCTGGCGGCAGTGCATCCTGTTCAGCTACCACTGTTGCATCTGGCGGCAGCAGTACTTGCACGGCCACGGCCGATGCCGAATACCGGTTTGATCGCTGGGGAGGGGCATGCAACGGCCAAGGTGCTACGTGCTCGCTGACCAATATCACTAGTGACCAAACAAGTGTGGCCAGCTTTGAGCTGCTTGACGATGACGGTGACGGCATCACGAATAGCAGTGACAACTGCCCGCTTATGAGCAATGCCGATCAGCTGAATACAGATGGTGATGATATCGGAGACGTCTGTGATGAGGATCTTGACGGTGATGGCATCCCGAACAGCAGGGATAACTGTCCGGTAGTGTCTAATCCTAGTCAGTGGGACTCACTCGACAATGGCGTTGGCGATGCCTGCGGCGCTATTGCGGTTACCACCCTCCCAGGCCCTGGACTATTCAGTCTGATTGCAATGCTGATGATCTATGCGCGGCGTCGGCTGGGACAGCACAACATCCGGGACCTTCCTGCCTAGAGCTCACAACAGAGTAAATTGGTCAGTCATGCAATGCAGGTAAGATGATGTCTCGCTCAATCTGGGTGACGGGGAGCCGATACAGATCGCTCGTAGCAGGGCTGACGTGAGTATTGGTAGAGACCGCAGGACTGGAACCCTCGACCTATCGATTATGAGGCGCCTTGCGCTGGCCTGAAGGGCTGGTCTGCACAGATAAACGGCCACAAAATAGTGCCCACAAAAGCGACGTCTGTTCCAGTTGAAAGAGCCGCGACCACGCCAAATGTGTGTCGCAAGATACGGCATTGGGGGTGCGGCCACTCTGTTGTGACCAATTTATTAGCCATTATGGTGGGCTCATCTTATGCTGCTTGAGGCGCGCCCAAAGACAAAGAACCCAGCAACCGAGACTTGATAGAAACGCTCAAATCGATACAGAAGCGGTTGAATCCGTCTGGCAATCGAGTCGTTAGAAGCCGGTGAACCAGCTGGCCTGTGTATCCAGCACGGACCGATCCCGGGAGGCCACGTAGCGCAGTTTCTCCGCCGCCTGTGGCAAGTGAAAGCGGTAGAAAAACTGGCACGCTGCGATCTTGCCCTCATAGAAATCGGTGTCCGCCTGCGCGCCTTTTTGCAGTGCCTCCTGAGCAATCAACGCCTGACGCAGCCACAGCCAGGCAATGACGATATGCCCGAAGGCGTCCAGAAACGGCGTGGCACTGGAAAGGCGCGTGACAGTATCGGCTTCCTGATTCACGGTCTCGACGGTCTGCTTGGCCAGTTGCCAGATAGCGTTGAGTGCCTCCCCCATCGCTGAGAGCGACTCACTGCCTGCCGCTGTCTCCAGCGCCGGCTGCATTTCCTCTTCAAAAATGGCGAGCGTTACACCACCCGCCAAATTCACTTTGCGGCCCAAAAGATCAAGGCCGTGAATACCGTGGCTACCTTCATGAATCGGGTTCAAGCGGTTGTCCCGATAAAGCCTCTCAACCGGATACTCCCGGGTGTAACCGTATCCACCCAAGATCTGGATGGCGTGCTTGTTAGCCTCGAGGGTGTATTCCGAGGGCCAGGATTTGGCGATTGGAGTCAGAAGCTCAAGCAGCAAGGTGAGCCGCTGTGACGCCTGCGGGTCGTCTGAAATGAGCTGTTGATCCACCAGCTGCGAACAGTAGGTGAGTAAGGCAATACTCCCCTCCACCGCCACCTTCTGCTCCATCAAGAGCCTACGGATATCCGCGTGCTCGATGATGGGAAGCATAGGGCTATTGGGGTCTTTATCGCCGGGATGACGGCCCTGCGGCCGGTTGCGGGCGTAATCGAGCGAGTAAAGGTAACCACCCAAACCCGACATCGTGGCGACCATGCCCACACCGATCCGCGCCTCGTTCATCATGTGGAACATGTTTTTGAGGCCCTCGTTTTCTTCGCCTACTAGGTAGCCGAGGCAGTCTCCGCCCTCGCCAAAGTTAAGTAGCGTGTTGGTGGTGCCCCGCTGCCCCATCTTGTGATTAAGGCCCGCAAGCGCAATATTGTTGGGGTCACCCAGCGAGCCATCCTCCTCGACGCGGATTTTGGGCACCAGAAACAGCGAGATGCCCTTCACACCCGGGGGCGCATCCGGAGTCCTGGCCAGAACCATATGCACAATGTTCTCAGAGATATCCTGCTCACCACCGGAGATCCACATCTTGGTACCGGTGAGCTTGTAGCTGCCATCGCCAACGGGCTCGGCCACACAGCGAATATCAGACAGTGATGACCCTGCATGGGGTTCAGACAGGCACATGGTGCCAAACCAACGACCCTCGACGAGAGGCGGCAAGTAACGCTCGCGCAGCGCTTCGCTACCGCAAGCCTGCAACATGTGGGCATTGGAAGACGTCAAGAATACGTAACCAGTAGCCGGTGCATTGGCCGCCTGAAAAATACCCTGCATAAAGTTGGCCACCATGACGGGCAATTGCATGCCGCCCAGGTCGTGATCAAAAGTCGCAGTGGGCAGACCGGCCTCGACAAAGGTTTTCAGGCAAGCTTTTAATGAGTCTGGGGTGATGGCCTGTCCGTCTTTGAAGATGGGTTCGTTCTCGTCATGCTCCGCGGCGCAGGGTAGGAACTCTTCCTCTGCCATGTTTTGGCACAAATCGAGTATGGCCGTAACGCTCTCACGATCATGCTCGCTGTAGCGATCGCTGGCGAGTAACGATCCCAAGTCAAACATTTCATCGAGATAAAAATCGACGTCGCGTCGATTGACGATCATAGACATAGGGTGCCCCAGCGCTGCCTGACATCAAGGTGAAAGCGGACCCTACAAGAGCACCGTGTTGGGAGCAACGACTGAAGCTGATAGAGGGCATTCGCCACTTGGATACCACAGATCCCGCCTGCGCTCAGCGCCGCCAAAATCGTCAGAGGGAAGCTTAAAATTGAACAGATGCGAAGCGCGCGGTCGCGCTGCATCCCATGAGATCAGTCGCTGGTTCGACCGGTGCTCTGTCTCGGGCCCACCAGTTCCGGGCGAATCGGAGTGACGTTCTCGCCCTCAAGCGCTTTGCGGACACGCTTACCAACGCGGCCCTGCTTAACCCAGACGTAATCGTGTCGCGGCTCGTGTCCGGAGAAGCCCATGACATGCTCGGTCAAAATGGCCGTGACATCGTTCAGGTCCATCTGAGCACAGGCTCGCAACAGACGATGAGCCGCATCATCGATGAAATCGAAGTCAAAGGATTCTTCCTCTGCGCGCATAATCATCGGGTGCCCAGTACCCGTCACTGAGGTACCTAGCAACAGTTCTTCATGCAGCTTCTCGCCCGGACGTAGACCGATGTATTCGAGATCGATGTGCTCGCCGAACACATTGTCCCGTTCAATGTCGTAGCCACTCAAGCGAATCATTCGCTCTGCCAGCTCAACAATCCGCACAGGCTCGCCCATGTCCAGTACAAAGACATCGCCTCCAGTACCCAGCGCACCCACTTGCAGCACTAGCTGCGCCGCCTCCCGGATACTCATAAAGTAACGAGAAACCTCGGGATGAGTCACCGTGACCGGGCCACCACCACTGATCTGCTCGCGGAACAGCGGTACAACGGAGCCCGAAGAGCCGAGCACGTTGCCAAAGCGCACAATGCAGAAACGGGTTTTAGTTTCGATTTGGGACAGGCCTTGCAGAATGAGTTCCGCAAACCGCTTGGACGCGCCCATCACATTAGTGGGACGAACCGCCTTGTCAGTTGAGACCAACACAAAGGTATCAACCCCGGCTCGATGCGCCGCCCACGCCGCACTCCATGTACCGTGAACATTATTGGCCACGCCTTCAGCGACGTTGTACTCCACCATCGGCACATGCTTATACGCCGCAGCGTGGTAGACCGTGTTCACCGAAAAAGTGCGGAAAATCGATTCGAGGCGCTGCTCATCACGCACGCTGCCCAGCAGCGTCACAACTGGGAAACGTAGACCCTGCCGCTGACACAGGCTCTTGATCTCACGATCCACGCTGTACAGCGCAAACTCTGAAATATCGAGGAGGATGAGCTCCCGGGGCGATGACGCCAAAATCTGACGACACAGCTCTGAACCGATGCTGCCTCCCGCTCCCGTCACCATCACGACCTTGTCAGTGATGCAGCGATCGATTAGTTCAGGATGCGGCGGAACGGGTTCACGGCCCAGCAGATCATCGAGATCCACGTCCTGGATCTGATTCACAATAGCGTTGCCGGAAATCAGCTCGCTGATCTTAGGGATGGTTCGCACTCTGACAGGCAAACCGACCAGCGAGTTGATGATGGCACGACGGCGCTCTTGAGACGCCGAGGGAATTGCCAGCAACACCTGACGGACCGCATGCTCTTCGACTAAGCTGGTAAGGTCATCCGCCCCCAACACCGGACGGCCATTGATCACCGTCTCGTGCAGGTTGGGGTTATCGTCGATAAAGGCCACCACGCGGTAATCCGTGCCGTGATTGAGTGCATTCAGCAATTGACGACCTGACTCACCGGCCCCGTAAATAATCACCCGCCTCGCGTCTGCCCGGGTATTCGCTTGAAGCCAGCCCCTTGAGATCAGACGCAATCCACCGATACCTACAAACAGTAACAGCCAATAGATTAAAGCTGCGGTGGCGGGCAATGTTGACTCGGTAAAGAAGATGGCAGCACCCAGCGCGATGGTTGAAAAGCTGACGGCCTTGACCAGATCCCACACTGCCTGTTGCCCCATGTAACGGATAACAGACAGATACAGGCCCTGCACGCTAAAAATGACGGCGGAGCCGATCAGCACCAAGGCAACAATCAGTGGGGCCAGCGCATCCATTACCCTGGCGCCGTTCGCGCCGCCGATGGCGGCGGCACCGTAAAGGGCACCGAGCACGACCAGTAAGTCGAGAACTAACCATCCTGAGAACCGGAAAGAAGGGGGGAGTGAGCGTCGGGCGAAAAGCCAGATGACAGTGGAGACCGAATGAGCGCTCATCGCGCGCACCCGCGATGCCATCTTCTTGACCATACTCACCTAGACCACACAACCGAACCCGCATCGGATTCAGTTAGTTATTTAGAAAACGTCAGCTTAAGCCCTCAGGCGCGCATACACCACAGCCGCAACCGACGGAATGGCTGATAAAAGTACCAGAAGCGATGGGAATACAGTGCTATTGACGACCGTCACCGCCAGCGGAAATTGCCAGATGACCTGCATACCCAGTAATCCCAGCGTAATGGGTAATGGACTGCCAACCTGCGCGATCAGGCGCTGATAAGCATGTTCCCGGTGGGCAATGTGCGGCGGCTCACCCGCAAGGATTCTGATGCAGAGCGTAAATCCTGTATCGACCAGAAACGGCATCATTAAAATCAGCCATGCCAACCCCATTGAGAGATCCGTCAGGAGGGCCATCAATCCCATCAGTGCCAGAACGAATCCGAGAGGGATCGCACCAGCATCTCCCATAAAGAGTCTCGCCGGAGGCCAGTTGAACCAAAGCAGTGGTGCCCAACAGGCAAACAGCATGGCAGACAGCCATGCCAACTGCGCATTGGGAACCGTTCCGAAGGTGGCGATCAGTCCCATTCCCATCGCCACGCACAGCGCCTGCGTGGCGGCCAAGCCATCGGCACCATCCATGAAGTTGACCAGATTGATGCACCAAGCCACGGCCACGCCGGCCATCACCAACAGGGTGATACTCGCCGATCCGGCAGGCAGCAGGAGCCAACAGAGCAGAAGCCCGGTAGCGAGATAACACAGGAAACGCACGCCGCTCGGCAAACCATGCCGATCATCCAGCAAGCCGATAGCAGTGAGCACGAGCGTCATGAGCGCGACTGCTTGTGTTCCGGGAAAGTCCATGGTCGTGTAAAGCCCAGCTGCCAGCACCAGCATTGGCGCGATGCCGCCACTGACTAACGTCGGCGTCGTATGCAGACTGCGCGAGCTTGGCTGGTCAACCAAACCCCAGTGCGGGGCCACATGGACAAACGCCCAAAGACCGAGGCTGACCAAGAATGCCATGGCGATGAGCATCATCATGAACGCCCTGTCTCGCTGGCGGTTCGAGATTCGAGTGTCACAGAAGACTGCCAACCCGTGACAGCGGGAGCGTCACCGGTCCAATAATCGGCGCTGAGGCTGCGCCAGTGAGTTCCAGCCTCATTACCGTCCCTCAAATCAAGCGCTCTGCCTGCGAGACGGCACAGCCACTGTGGCATCA
Organism: Luminiphilus sp.; assembly: GCA_024638905.1. GTDB lineage: Bacteria > Pseudomonadota > Gammaproteobacteria > Pseudomonadales > Halieaceae > Luminiphilus. Next base: position 1,496 of record JAHEJH010000033.1, on the reverse strand, counting down.
CGCCCCATTTGATTCCTTGAGACAGTGCGCGCGAGATCCTCTCGGCATCATAGACAGCTCCGTCAGTAACCGAGAGGATTTCTTCACCCGTCGGCGCTCCTGACTCACCCAGTGCACAGGTAACCAGCAATGTCACCAGATCCTGGCGAGCTACCATACTTCGGCGCCCCACTGAGGGCAGGATCCAGGGCCACCAGCGCAACAAGCTTTTCACTGTTTTGAGATTTGCGGTGAGATCGACGTCATAAACAAGCCCCGGGCGTAACACCGTCAACTGGCAGTGACTCCCGGCGAACATCTGACCCAAACTCTGCTCGGCGCGCCATTTGGACGCCGCATAACGCTCCTTTGGCTCGGGGTACTGATGCGCCAGGTCTCTGGCCGAGGGTGCGTCGATGGGGACCACGTTCAGCGAGCTCACATAGATAAAGTGAGATACACCCGCATCCACAGCGCGCCGCGCGAGGTCAGAAGTGGCCTCAACGTTAAGGCGCTGGTAATCGCGCTCGTCTGCGTGGCGATGCGCCAACCCCGCGCAATGAATGACTGTAGACACGCCGTCAAACGCGCCACCCGGCAGATCATCGCCACTGCCCATGTCCCATTGCACCCACTCCCCGTGCGACTTTTCGTTCGTCGCATGCGTCGCGCGTGCCAGTAGCCGCAGCGGCTGGCCCCGCTGTTCAAGCGCCGCGCGAAGCGCGGCGCCCACATAACCCGTGGCGCCCGTCAGTAATATCACGGCGCACAGCTCCGCTTGGCATTATTGGAGCCGGATGACACTGCGGTTCTTCTCCACTGTCGCGGACCCAATGCCCTGCACTGCCGCCAGCTCATCAATGTGCTCGAACGGGCCATGCGCCTCCCGGTACTCGACGATGCGATGCGCCTTCGCGAGACCCACGCCCTGTAAGCTCTCTGCCAATACTTCGGCGGTGGCGAGGTTGATGTTAACGGGCGCTGATGCCCAGCTTGCAAAGGGACTCAAACCCAGTAACAAAGTACAGATCGCCAGCATTTTCGCCGCCAATCCAAACTGTCTTCCCCCGCGGGCATGAGTGAGTCGGTAAGCGGTATTCAGTGTCGGTGTTATGAGCGGTGAATTCATGGTGTTTTCTCCATCAGTCAATTACAGATCCCCACGTGAGTGGGCTCTGATCAACTATGGGGCGCGCCATGGGGTCGAGACAGATCACTGAACGCTGAACATCTCCTTCGGGCGCAAACCATGGCTGCCCATCGCGGGTTCCCACAGACACCCGGCAAACTAGCCACTGGCGCGCGCATCCAGGGAGGAGCGGATATCTGCTACGGTTTTTGCCGGATCATCAGAGCCCGTGATAGACCGTCCTACGACCAAATGCGTCGCGCCGTCAGCAACCGCGCGCTCGGGGGTCACGATACGACGCTGGTCACCCGCCTCGTCGCCGGCCAGCCGTATACCCGGCGTCACCAGTAAAAACCCGTCGCGCTGCCTGGTCGAGAGGACGGCTGCC
>JAHEJH010000028.1 GCA_024638905.1 Luminiphilus sp. | reverse complement strand
CGATTCACTGAACAATAATGAGCAGGTCTTTTTTGCCCTGTCGGAACAGGTGCTACCCCCGGTTATGGCGGGCCTGCTGCTCGCTGCGGTGCTCTCAGCCATCATGTCCACCGCCGACAGCCAGCTGCTGGTCTGCGCCAGCACACTCTCCCATGATCTGACCGATGAGGCACTAAAAGGTAGCCCACGGGTATTGCGTCGTGGCCGATGGGCGGTGGCCATCGTCGTGGTACTTGCGGTGTTGGTGGCGCTCTTTCTGCCAGCTCCCATCTTCTCTCGGGTCTTGTTCGCATGGAGCGCATTGGGGGCGGCGCTAGGGCCCACTTTGTTCGCGCGTTTGCTGGGCTGGCAGATTCCGCACGGCTATCGCGTGACGGGGATCTGGATGGGGTTTGGTCTCACCGTGGTGCTGTCACTATTGCCCGATGCACCGGGCGACATACTCGAACGTCTGCTACCCTTTATAGTTCATAGTCTGTTATTGATATGGGTCAGGAGGCGCTGAATGAACGCAGTGGTATCCACCATCACCCAATTACTGCCAGCCGAGATCATCACCACGGATCCCGAGCAGATCACGCTGTACTCTCAGGATGTCTTCACCGTAGGACCGCCGATCTGTGCGGTTGTGCGGCCGCGCAACATCGATGAGGTACAGGCACTGGTGCGTGCCTGCCTAGAGCGCGGCACGCCTATCGTCACGCGCGGGGGCGGCATGAGCTACACCAGTGGTTATATCGCCAACGCTCCCGACAGCGTATTGATCGATATGGCCAGCATGGATGCCATCGTTGAGGTCAATCTGGAAGATCGTTATGTGACGGTCGAGGCCGGATGCAGCTGGCAAAAACTGTATGAGCACCTGGCACCCCTGGGTGTCCGCACTGCCTATTGGGGCACGCTGTCCGGGCGCTATGCGACGGTGGGCGGTGGCCTTTCACAGAACAGTATTTTTTGGGGCAGCGGTCAGCGTGGCACCGCCGCTGACAATGTCCTTTCGGTCAGTGTGGTCACGGGCAAAGGCGATCTGCTGGAGACGGGCTCGGCGGCTCAACAGCACGCAGCACCCTTTACGCGGCACTTTGGTCCTGATTTGACGGGCGTGTTCCTGGGGGACTGCGGTGCCCTCGGCATCAAGGTGCGCGCCACACTGCCACTGCTGCCGCTCGCCGGCGCCAAAGGCTATACCAGTTTTGCCTTTGAGGAGTCGGGCCCCATGCTCCGCGCCATGGCCCAGATCTCTCGCGAGTCCCTGACCACCGAGTGTTTTGGGTTCGACCCCTACCTGCAACATCAACGCATGAAACGCGCCAGCCTCGCGGCTGATACCCAGCAACTTGCAGGCGTCCTGCAGAGCGAGTCAGGCATCGTGAACAAGATCAGACAGGGCGCCAAGATCGCGCTCTCTGGCCGACGCTTCATGGACGACGTTGAGTGGGCCATGTTCACGATCAGCGAAGGCCGAACAGAAGCGGAAGCCGAATATCAGGCCAAGCGGATTCGTGAGATTTGTTCATCAGAGGGCGGCAAGGAGCTCCCCGACAGCATCCCACGGATACTGGCCGCTAACCCCTTCGGACCGGTCAACAACATGGTGGGCGCAGAAGGGGAGCGCTGGCTACCGGTACATGGTCTGGTACCTCACTCGCGCGGCGAAGCAGTGCTGGCCGAGGTCGAAGCGGTGTATGAGCGCAACCGCGACACGCTGGAGCAGTTCAACATCGAGACAGGCTATTTGATCGCCGTCGTCAGTGAACAGATCACCGTACTCGAGCCCGTTTTCTTTTGGCCCGACGAACTCAATGCACTACACAAGCACAGCCTCGAGCCAGACCACCTTGCGCGCCTCAATCAGTTTGATGCGGTCCCCGACGCGTGGGACGCGGTCTATAAGGTCAAGAGCGAAGTGGTTGATGTACTGTCAGCGGAAGGCGCGAGCCACATGCAACTGGGCAAGGCCTACCACTACCACAGCGCGCTAAAGGCGCCGGCACTCGATCTGGTCACCGGCATCAAGGCCGCCCTCGACCCCGACGGCATCATGAACCCGGGGGCGCTCGGTCTGTCCTGAGCTGGGACGTCAAGGGCCTCTCATCAGGGACCTGCCCGCCCATGCTATATTGCTTTGCATAACAATAATGGCTGAGCCCAAGCAGGCAAGGTGCGCCCATGACCGCCTATATCATCGTTGAAGCAGTCCTCCACGACCCGGAAAAGTTCGGTGCCTACGCAAAAGTCGTTCCCGATATCGTCGCGGAATTCGGCGGAGAGTATCTGGTGCTCGGCGGCGAGCAGACGTCGCTCGAAGGCGACTGGGGTGCCACAAGACTGGTGATGCACCGCTGGCCCTCAGCAGAGCAGGCCAGAGCTTTTTGGTACAGCGACGCCTATGAGGCAGCAAAGCCTTTGCGAGCCGGCACCGGCGAATTCCGCGTCATGCTGGTAGACGGCCTGCAGCAGACGCCGCTGGAGTAACCCGCCATGACACCCTATTCCGCACTCGCGCTACAGATGGACTGCCACGCTGTGAACGGTCTCGCCGATCGCGCGGCGGTCGGGCAGGCGATGTCGAGCACACTGGATCGTGTCGACCAGTTGATTGCGGGGAGTAAGGGTTTCATCGGCACATTCAGTGGCGACACGTTGCGCCTCGTGGTGCTACCGGAATATTTCCTGACCAGCTTTCCCATGGGGGAATCGATCCCCGAGTGGCAGACCAAGGCCTGCATCGAGATGGATGGTCCCGAGTATCAGCGCATGGGTGAGATCGCCCGCAACCGCGGTGTGTATCTATCGGGCAATGCTTACGAGATCGATCCGCACTTTCCTGATCTCTACTTTCAAACCAGTTTCATCATCAGTGATGAAGGCGAGGTCATCCTCCGCTATCGGAGACTGATCTCGATGTTCGCCCCCACGCCCCACGACGTGCTGTCGCAATATCGCGACGTGTATGGAGACGAAGGGCTCTTTCCCGTCGCTGACACACCGCTGGGCAGACTGGCCTGCGTCGCATCAGAGGAAATCCTGTACCCGGAAGTGTCCCGCGCGTTGGCAACGCGCGGCGCCGAGGTCATCCTGCACTCCTCAAGTGAGGTCGGCAGCCCGCGCCCCACTCCCAAAAACATCGCGAAGTGCGCGCGGGCCTACGAGAACATGTGTTACGTGATCTCCAGCAATACCTCGGCGATCCACAACTCACCCGTGCCGCAGAACTCGACCCAGGGTCACTCGCAGATCGTCGACTTTAAAGGGCAGGTGATGACCGAAGCGTATACCGGCGAGTCGATGGTGGGCCATGCGCTCATCGATATCGAACGACTGCGCGAAGCCCGCAGTAAACCTGCCATGACCAACCTGCTGGCCAGACAACGGCTGTCGCTGTTCCGCTCAACATACGAGCAGCCGCATTTTTATCCCGAAGATAACTTGGTCAACGAGGAAGGTGCGATTACGGTGCCGGACCGGTCGCACTTTATGGGACAGCAATCAGCGGTGATCGAAGGCCTTAAAAAAGCGGGCCTGATCTGATCGCTCAGTCCAGGGTGAGGTCCATTGAGTACTGGAAATGGGCGGGGTTATACAGCACCTCGAGAAAATCCAGAATTTGTTCGTCACCCGCCCCTGTCTTTTGATAAGAGCGTCTGGTCAGACTCAGTAACGGACTGCCCTCAGCGACATCCAGAGCCCCCGCCACCGACACATCGGCAGAGACCGCCGACAGCGTTTGGGTCACATGGCTGACCTCCAAACCCTGTTGCCGGAAATAACTGAGTCGCGGGGTATTCTCAAAAATCGTCGGATCTGCGGGCATGTCCACTCCGGCTGTCCAGCTGTTGTAGTGCCCAAACTTCATGCCATCACGCTCGCGGACCCGCAACAGATGCAACGCCGTCTCGCCGTCGGCGAGTCGCAGGTCCTCACGGATCGCGCGGGGCGGCACCCGCATACCGTAATCGAGAATCTGCGCCGAAGAGTTGCGCGCCATACTCTCGATCTCCTGCAGCATTCCAGTTAAAGGTGCCTGCACCGGCTTTGGAGAGTACTGGTAAATCACATGGGTCCCGCGACCACGCCGTCGCTCGACTAACTCTTCAGTGGCCAAATCATCCATCGCGCGCTTAGCCGTGATGCGCGACACCTTGAACAGGTCGGCCAGCTGCTCCTCAGGAGGCAATCGAAGCCCCAGCGCCAGCGTGCCATCGAGAATTCTTGCTTTGAGCAGGGAATAGAGTTGGTGATAAAGCGGCGTCGGCGAGGACTTGGATACCTGGCCAATCAAATGTGAGCTAAAAATGTCGTCCATGTCCCCGTACCTAAGCGGTGCAACAGCCGATAAGACCTAATGATATATCAAAATAGGTGTATTACATACTGGACGGACTGACGTGTTCAGCTTTTGTAGCGCTTTCAAGCGCTGGCGAGGCACATGCACCGCCGATCATTTTGATATAATGTTATATCTTTAGTCTGTGGGGGCAGAACTGATGGGCATTACCGAACTGGCCGTGCTGCGCTGGCTACACATCATTGCCATGGTGTATTGGCTGGGCGGCGAATGGGGCGTTTTCAACACGTCGACCCACGTCATTAATCGCGACCTGTCTATGGAAGAGCGGCGCCGGCACATGCAGACGGCCTACCACATCGATATCCTGGCGCGCATTGGCATCATCAGCTTGCTGCCGTTGGGAATGCACATGGGCTATCTGTGGGGTGTACAACCTTACGGTGGTGATTTCCTGGTGGCAGTCTGGGTACTGGCGATCGGTTGGTTGGCGCTGTGCATTTCCGCGTATTTCTACCGTGAAACCGACCGCGGCATTCAGCTCACGCTCTGGGATGAGCGGGTGCGTTTTGTGCTGATCCCGGTCATGGTGATTGCGTCGGTCAGCTCATTACTGGGTTATGGGCCGTTCAATGTCGGGCCGATGCAGTACTGGTTTTCCATCAAGATTCTGCTCTATAGCGTAACGCTGATGATTGGTTTGAAACTGCGCTTCATCATGAGGGAGTGGACCACGCTGTTTCGCGTGCTGGCCGAGGGGCCGAATCAGGAAGCAGAGAATCAGTTAGAGAAGAGCCTCGCGCTAGGCAAGCGGCTGGCCTACTTCTATTGGATCACGATCGCGTCTGTGGCGTTCTTTGGCGCGACTAAGGCGGTTTAATTCCGATCAGGCTGACGCTGCCTCGATAATCGAAGTCGGCGAGGCATGCCATATCGCCTCGCCGCGCGCTACCAACAGTGCCTCAAGGATTTCCCGCACAGTGCGAACGCGGTGCGGCTGACCCACCAGCCACGGATGAAGATTCAGAGCCAGCATCCGACCACCCTGCTCGCGGCCCTCGCTGATCAGTAGATCCACCGCGTCGATGACCTGCTGGGCGAAGCTGTCCTCGCTGTGCAGGTTTTGGGTCAGCACAAACACATCATCAAGCTCCAGGCACGAGGGCAGGCAAGTCATGTCTCCCTCGGTGGTTTTGAAAGTGTAGGGCAGCTCATCGTTCACCCAGTCGCACTGATAGGTGAAGCCATTTTTCACCAACAGCTCTGGCGTATTGGCTGTCTGGAGGCGGCCGGGGCTCAACCAACCTTTAATAGGCCGATCGGTAAATTGCTCAAGCGCCTGGCGAGAGTCCGCGATCCATCCGGCCTCGGTATCGGCATCCACCTCACCGGCGTGCATGCAGAGCATGCTCCACCCGTGGCCCAACCACTCATAAGGCGTTTGGGCCAGACGCGCCAGCAACTGCGGGTAGCGCTCAGCAAGCGCCCCTGAAATGGCCAGAGACGGACTCGCCTCGTACTCAGCCATGAGCTTGAGCAGGCGATAAATGCCCACCCGATTACCGTAATCCCTCAGCGTATAGTGGCGGAGATCGGGATAAGGCATGGTCAGTGCACCCGGCGGCGGAACTGCAGGCTTATCGCCTGAAAGCGGAAAATGTTGCAGCGAGATATTGATCCACAGCGCCAGCGGTTTGCCGCCAGGCCAGGTGACCGGCTTGCGGTCCTGCAGCATCGACCACTCATAGCGATCGTGGTCCATGCCGTAGTGGCGTCGCGGGTATTCGAGCAGCCCGTCGCTCATGTCGCCGACTCCGTACCGCCACCGATCTGCTCCTGAAGATGGGACAGTGAATACTCAGCGATCTCCCTGCCGGTGGTGACCCACACATCGGAATGCCCGGTGATGTATTCGAGCGCCTCTTCAAAGGCGCGCAGCCGATGCGGGCAACTGACCTGATAGTTGTGAGTGGGGATGCACATGACCGTGCCGCTCTCGGCACCCTCGGCATAGAGCTGATCAAAGGCACGGCGAATAATCTCGCCGTAACGCCTTGGCTCCATTTTCTGCACCACATAAGCAATGGTGTCATTGAGTTCCAGCGAATAGGGAATCGACACAAAGGGCTTGCCGCTGCGAGTCTTCACCCAGGTAGGCTGATCATCGTGGAACAAATCGCAGGTGTAGCGCCCGCCCGCCTCGGCAAAGAGATCGATGGTGTGGTTGGAGTGCGACAGCGCCGGCGCCAGGTAGCCTGCGGGCCGCTGACCGACCGCGCGCTCAATCGTTGCCATGGCATCCTCGATCATTTCGCGCTCTTGGTCCTCAGTCAGACCATAGGTGTAGCGGGTGTTATAGATACCGTGGCTGAAGAACTCCCAGTCGCGCTCCGCACATAGCGCAATAATCTCGGGGTGGTGCTCACACAAGGCAGCGGACAAGCTGATCGAGCCGCGCACGCCGTACTTATCGAGCACCGCCATCTGACGTTGGTGACCGACCCGATTACCGTAATCACGAATGCTGTAACCCGGTACCGCGGGGTAAGGGTGTGGCCAGGGCTTGCGATGCGGATTGGTCGGGGGGTCAAGCTCGTAGAACTCAATATTGGGCGCCACCCAAAACGCGAGGCGCGCCCCATTGGGCCATTCTATTTTCGGCCGCCCCTCGTAAGGGTTGTACTCATACAGCTCGAGCTCGGCGTTTTGTGTGCTACCGCTCATATTCAGCCCTGCTGAGAAAGCCAGTCGAGCACCTCACTCACACCCAGTACATCCGCATATTTAATGGCCAGGTCAGTGAGGTTCGCAAAATGGTAGCTCTCGTGTTTATCCGCGACGCATTCCTCCGGAACGATCGTTCGGTACCCCCGCGACAGGGAGTCGACTGCCGTGGCGCGGATGCAGCCACTGGTGGAACCACCGGTAATGATCAGGGTGTCTACCTGGTGCCACACGCAAAGTGACTGTAGCGCCGTCTCAAAAAAAGCCGAGGGCATCTTCTTGCAATAGATGACGTCGCGCTCCCGATTGATCTCAAGACGATCATCAAACTCGGCACGCTCGGACCCGAACTTGATGTTCTGCAGAGAGTCTGGGGTGTCGGTACGGGTACCCCAGATACCGCAGTCTTCGCCCGACTCCATGAACGCCACATAGGTCCAGACCACCGGCCAATCCAGCGCCCGAAACGCAGTCGCTAACTGATTAACGTGGTCCAGCTGTTTGGGATCGGTCTCGTAGGCGGTTTTAAACAGGTCCGTGCGGGTATAGGCTTTTTGTGGATCCACGTTGACGAGGATGGCTTTCTTGCCAAACCCGAAGCGCGCACGGCTGGGGTTGTCCTTGATTTGCTGGTAGATCTGGCGCGCGGTGAGGTCACTGGTTTCCATTGTTGTTCCTGTTTTGCTGGAGCGCGAATCGGCATGATATAAAAACATATCATTAATACATAGGCTGATCTGACGCCACAGATCAGCCCATCAGAACCCACAGGGGGGTCCATGGGACACAAGCTTATCCGAGGAGCGATCGAGTACACCAGCCGCAAACCAGAGCGAATGGGTGAGGTCAGAGGACGCGAGGTCTTCTCGCTCAGCTGCCAGCCAGA
>JAHEJH010000018.1:1364-7985 GCA_024638905.1 Luminiphilus sp. | reverse complement strand
CTCCTGTCTGCCGGCTGCATCGTAATAAGGGATGCCCATTAGGACGATGCGGCGCACCAGATCCGGATGCGTGATGGCCAGTTCGGTCGCGAGCATGGTGCCGGTGTGATATCCGCAAAGGTCTACAGGACCGTCACCATTCGGTCCCCAGCCCAGTGATGTCAGGCTTTCGGCCATAATGTCGGCTAGCTTGCCCATGTCCAGCTCGTCCGGATAGCTATCCGACTGGCCAATCCCCGGATAATCCAAAGCCAGCATGGTGCGATCGCCGCCTAACTCCTCCATGAACAGGCGGTAGTAGTTCCCCGAGTAGGGATTGGGTGCGAAGCAGACCAGCGGAGTTGGGTTGCCAGGCACCTCCGGCTCCGAGGTCAGAACGTGGATCTGACCCCAATCGTGGGTCACATAACTGCGCTCGAAGTTGACGCCATTTTCCGCTAGTACGGCAGGCATTCTGGCAATGAGTGCAATGACGGCTGTGAGTATGAGGGCAAAGGGTTTCATTATCGTTATGCTCCTTTTGATGCGGGTGCTACTGAGGGGTATCACGCCATAGTCTATCTGTGTCCTATCTCTGTCGCTCCTGGATCCAACATGATTGTGTACTGGGCGCTGGGGGTTCTCAGGCTCTCTCGGCCTCCGAGAAATCTTTGAAGCCAACGCCGCTTGTGTACGGGAGGGAGACTTCGAGTTTGATTGTAGCGAGCGGGTCAGAGCCGCAGATGCCAGGGCGTTTGACCGCAACGACTAATTGGCCAGTAGCAAGTGAGGGGTCGTCGACATCTTGAACGGCGAGGGGAGTGCTCGGCTCATGGCGTACTGGGGCTCTCATAGTGTTTCTCTCGCGTGTGGTTCAAGCTCTAGCCCGCAGGTATCTTGCAGTCAAACGGGGCAGAACGCTAGCCGTCTACTATCGCCCTCCGGGCTCCCATGCTCTATGGTTTAATGACTGCGCCTCAAATATAGCCTGGTCTCTGACTCACAGAAGGGGGTGAGGACAGTGCTAGCTGAGTGACATGGACCAATGCACAGGGGAGGACCTCGTGACAGCAGCGAAACAAAAAATTGAGTGCGTGAATCGTTTTATCGATTTGGCGAATGAAATGAAAAATGAGGGCAAATCTTTGGAGCTTATTTCATCCGGATTCATGACCGCGTGTAGCGTGTACTCCACGTATGTTGTGACGGGAAACGATGGGGCGCTTATGGATAGTGGCGTGGAAAAAATGGCGGCCCTCTTTAAAGAAGAGCTGGCAAACGTCCAGCAAGCCAAAATTGAGCAGGCGAGGCGGGAAGGGACGGACGTGCCAGCAGAAACCTCTTGACCGACATTTGCCGCTTTGCCACCTACTTGCTCGATGGTTACGAAGTGGCCATTTCGGAAGCATTGGCTTCCAAATCCCGTTTCAGGCTCCCGACGCCCATCCATAGGAAGAAGGCACCTGCCAAGCTGATGGTGAGCGTGACGGCCATGGCGTAGCGCAAATTGTCTTCTCCATAACTACTCGCAAACACATCGCTCAAGATGCCGACCGTCAAAGGCCCCAGCCCAAGGCCAATAATGTTCAGCACAAAATACAAGATTGCGGATGCCATGGCGCGCATGCCGGGGGAGACGAGGTTGTGGCAGGTGGCGATGCAGGGTCCGAGATACAGCGCACCGAGGATCTGAGAGGGAATCATCGCGGCGATAATGAGTGTCGTGCTCTCACCCAGCAGCGTGTAATACGCCGGGATCATGGCGGATAGGCCCCCTAGCATGGGTATCCACACATACCAGCGGATGTCTCTCACCCCGAGGCGATCCGCCAGAAAGCCACCGAGAAGGGTGCCGGCGGCGCCTGACAGGCCCGAGATCAAGCCAAGAATGGCGCCCACCTCCGCCAGTGACAGGCCATGATTCCGCATCAGGAAAGAGGGCATGAAATTGCCGTTGCCGTATGACACAAAAGCAGTAAACGCGCAGCCTATTGAGATCCACCAGAAGGTGGGCCGGCCGCGAAGGCAGTTCATGGTCTCACTTAAGCTGGATTTAGGGGGCGTGCCGCCCACGTCGAACTGGCCGCGCTTGGGTTCCTTGATCACCCAGAGCACCGCAAACGCATAGAGAATGCCCGGGATGCCGATTACGAAAAAAGCATTGCGCCAGCCAAAATTCTCTGCGATCCAGCCGCCTGCGGCAAAGCCGAACAGCACACCGATGTAGATGCCCATGCTGTAAAAGGACAGCGCGGTACCGCGGCTGCTCGGTGGGAAGTAGTCGCTGATTATGGAGTGAGAGGGCGGGGAGCCACCGGCTTCTCCCACGCCCACGCCTAATCGCGCTGCCAGCAACTGGCCGAAGTTCTGTACCAGACCGGAGATGGCGGTCATGAATGACCAAAACGCCAGCGAGGCAACGACGATATTGCGTCGATTACTTCGATCAGCCAGCCAGGCGATAGGAATGCCCGCGGTGACATAGACCAGCGCGAAGCTAAAGCCGGTCAGTAGTCCCAGTTGCGCATCACTGAGCCCCAAGTCAGCTTTGATCGGCTCCTGCAGGATGACCAGAATCTGACGATCAATAAAATTGAAGGTGTAAACCAGCGTCAGCATCACCAGTACCGTCCAGCGATAACGGATGCTCGGTGCTGAGGTTTGATCGGGGGTCATGCTGTGTCCGGCGGTAACGCTAAGGAGTCGGGCATCATGCCAGCTTATGCCGTTTGTCGCACCGGAGTGTTAGCATTGCCCCATGCCTAAGAACTCAGACTGCCTCACGCATCTTGACGATGCCGGTCGGGCGCACATTGTCGACGTCAGCGAAAAAGCGGTGACCGCACGCGAGGCCGCGGCTACCTCCTGCGTTCGTATGCAGCCCGCAACCTTGAATGCCATTGTTGGGGGCGATACACCTAAGGGCGATGTGTTGGCGGTGGCGCGTATTGCCGGCATTCAGGCAGCCAAAAAGTGCTCGGAGCTGATTCCGCTGTGTCATCCGCTACCCTTGTCTTCCGTGAAGATCGACTTGGTGCCTGACGAGGATCTTCCCGGTGTGCGGATTGAGGCCACCTGCAAAGTGATGGGCCAAACGGGTGTGGAGATGGAGGCGCTCACAGCAGCTTCTATCGCGGCACTGACGTTGTATGACATGTGCAAGGCCATGGATCGCGGCATGACCATTGAAAACACGCAGTTGACCCACAAGTTGGGTGGGGTGAGTGGCGAGTGGCAGCGTGAGCATCACGATTAAACTTTTTTCAGCATTGCGTGAGGCGTTGGGTGTGAGTGAATTTCAGCTCGATCTTTCCGACATCTCCGAGGCCTCTGCTCAGGTCGATGTGGCGGCGATTAAAAAACGGTTGTCACAGCGTGGCGCGGAATGGAAAGAGGCCCTGAATCAGCCGAACCTGGTGCATGCGCTGAATCACAAGGTCGTGTTCACTGACGCGGTGGTCTCCGAAGGGGACGAACTCGCCTTCTTCCCGCCGATGACCGGGGGTTAGTGTGTCGGTGTCATTGCAATCCGAGGCGATTGACGTCGCGGCCGAGTACGCCCAACTGGTTGGCGACAGCCCGGGCGCCGCAGTTGCTACCTTTACCGGATACGTCCGCGATCACTCTGATGCGCATGCGGTGACAGAGCTGGAGCTAGAGCACTACCCGGAAATGGCACGCAAAGTACTTGGGGAGCTCGGCCAATCGGCTGCCGAGCGTTTTGGTCTGTGCAGCTGGCGGATTGTGCACCGATTCGGTCGGCTGGCGGTGTCTGAGACGATAGTGTGGGTCGGCGCGGTCGCGGATCACCGGGGTGAGGCGATCAGTGCCTGCGAACTCATGATGGATACCCTGAAAACCGATGCACCCTTTTGGAAGCGTGAGCAGGGGCCCACGGGAGAGCAGTGGGTAGCGAGTCGTGACAGTGACACCGAGCGCCGGGCGCGCTGGCAATCGAGGGAGACTCAGTGAAGTTTTGTAACCTGTGCGGCGGGCCGGTTGCCCTGCAGATCCCCGAGGGCGATGAACGCGAGCGCCATGTTTGCCAAAACTGTGGCCACATTCATTACATTAATCCGAAGGTGATCGTAGGTTGTTTGCCCACCGTGGGCGATCGTATCCTGTTGTGTAAGCGCGCCATCGAGCCGCGTTACGGCAAGTGGACTTTACCTGCCGGCTTTATGGAAAACGGCGAGACCTCGGCCGGGGGCGCAGCGCGTGAGACCTGGGAGGAGGCGGCGGCCAAGGCCATTGATCTTGAGCTCTATCGCATCTTTGATGTGCCTCACATCAGTCAGGTGTACCTGTTTTATCGCTGCGGCATTGAGAACGATGAGTTTGGTGTGGGCCCCGAGTCGCTGGAGAGCGCGCTGTTTACCGAGCAGGAGATCCCCTGGGATGAGCTGGCGTTTCCCACTGTCAGAGAACTACTCAGAGAGTTCCTCGAAGATCGAAAAACAGGGCAGTACCCGATTCGCAACACAGTGATTGAGTATCCCCGGCGCTAGCGAATCAGGTGCGTTAGCGGTTTGCTGATCTCTGCGCGACGAGCCGACGTAACAGGACTATTAACAGTGACTTTATTCGGAGGCCGAGATGGCATTTCCCAAGGTGGGCAATCTGGCGCCCAAGTTTTCACTCTCAGATCATGAGGGCAACACCGTTTCTCTAGCCGACTTTAAGGGCGAGTCAGCCGTGGTGGTGTACTTTTACCCCAAGGCAATGACGCCGGGCTGTACGGTGCAAGCGCAGGGGCTCAGAGACTCGGCCAAGGCATTGAAGGGTCTTAACACGGTGGTGCTGGGTATCAGCCCGGACCCGATGAAGAAGCTCGCCAAATTCGTTGAGCGCGACGAGCTCAATTTCCAACTGCTCAGTGACGAAGACCACGCAACTGCAGACAAGTACGGCGCCTGGGGCCCTAAAAAGTTCATGGGCCGGGAGTTTGACGGCATTTTGCGAACGACCTTTATCGTGGGTAAGGATGGCAGGCTAAAAGCGGTCATGGATAAGTTCAAAACAAAGGACCACAACACTGAGCTTTTGGCCTTGCTCAAAACATTAGAGCTGGGTTGAGCACGAGCTCCAGATTCAAGAACCGAGATAGCGAGGTTGAGATCTTCAAATGGCCTTTTGTGGCTGATGGAAATCCCAAATAACGGTTCTGCCAAATCGAATAAACCCCTAGCGCTGCTACCCGCCCACGTTACGGCATCGTCCTGCATCCTCTAAAAAGCGTCTTCACAAGCAGCAATGATAGGGCACGGGTGTTAAAACGTAGGCGGCTTTTAGAGCAAAGTGCGCTGAACCACTGAAGCCTTGTAGACTGCTCCCAAGAAGTCATACGGAGCAGGCCCTGAGTAATGGCGTCCACGGCTCGATTTTGTAATCAAAAGGATTCCGGCTACAGTAACGAAGCTCTAGGAGGTGAGTCATGATATTGAATCGCGCCGCGGTCTTGACCATGGTATCGCTCGTGGGGTGCGCAGGAATCCCCAGTGCGACAGACATCTCAGAAGAGATTTCTCGAGGTATGAACTACGAGGAGATCTTTGTAATGCTCAGCGATTATGAGATGGGACGTGATTTTAGGGGTGACGTTACCGCGCTCCAATACTGCAGCGGCTCGAACAAAAATACCGAATACGTGATCGTATGGTTTATTGGCGATCAGGTGGAGGGCGTGACTCAATATTACAAGGACATTCCGCGCAACGAGCGTTGCGGCTGGTTCTTCAGAGAGGTCGACTGGGCGCAGGCCCCCACGGCAGTGAAAACTAAGCTCTTCATTGAGTAGCGAATTTAGTGAGGCAGCGTAAACCTTCAATTCGCTTGCAATACGGCACAGATGCAAATGTGCGTAGGGATAAGAGCCAGAAGGCTGGGTGCAGCACTTCATGCTCGACGGCTAAATGAACTCGCGGGTGTAGTTCAATGGTAGAACGAGAGCTTCCCAAGCTTTAAACGTGGGTTCGATTCCCATCACCCGCTCCAAGACCACGTTGCAGCTCCTTCAAGGAGGTATCGATGCGAGCGCGACTAAATGCTCTGATGGCATGGACGGGCTTCCTCTGTCTGCTGTTTGGCGTAATACCTTTGGCAGCCATGGCGATCGGTTACCAGTTGGAGGCTATGCAGGACAAGCCGGCACTCCAAACGCTCTCTTGCAAGGAAATAGAGGCACCAGATTCGGAATATCAGTCGTTGTATCGCGCGCACGAGGCGGTAGAAAAAGACGGGGCGTCTGCCAGTTCGGGATCAATGGAGAAGTACAATCCGCAGATGTGCCGTGTGGCGGGATCGGGCACAGCCACCCAATGGCAGCGCGGGTCAGATCATGGCTTTATTTATGCCAATCTCTCAGAGGAGCAGGCCTACGAGAGGCTTGGCTATCGCACTTTTTTCCATGCGCTATCCAGAGAGCGCTGGGTCTTTACTGCCTGGATTGCGGCATTTTGGCTACCTGTAACCTTATTACTGTTTCTCACGAGTGGCCGCTTCAGGATCTTGCCTTGGCGGACATGACGCGTCCATTCATGGTCAGGTGGGCGTGGCCACACGCCCACTAGTGCCATTCGGCTCGCACATATCGGGATCATCGGCGTGCCGAGATTGTCACTTTTTGAGTTGTCGATATTTTTG
>JAHEJH010000018.1:0-1354 GCA_024638905.1 Luminiphilus sp. | reverse complement strand
ATCGGAGTCGGCCGTCGCGCGAGTGAGCGACGGATCCGAATGGCATGAAGTTTAGAAGCGATTAGCTGCATTGGCGAGGAGAAAAAATGAACAAGTTCAATCTGTTTTTATCTGCAGTGGTGGTAGGTGCGATGTCGGTTTCCAGCTGGGTCTCCGCCGATACCGGTGCGGCTGACGAGCTGATGGCTACGCTCAAGGCGTGCAAGGCGGATTCTGCAGCAACGAAGTCTGCGCAAGCCATGATCAAAAAGCATGGTGGTAAGCCTTCCGATGATCAGGTCGATGATTGGGTTGATGAGCAGGACGACAAGCTCTTTAAATGCCTCGACAAAAAGCTCTGATTAAAGGCTTTTAGAGAGCCCAACTTAAAAGCCCCGCTGAGTGCGGGGTTTTTTTATGCTTTGATGGAGGAGGAAGTGGGGGGGATCACTCATCACTCCCGCTTGAAAGATGTTTAGACTCTGCAGCGTTTAGCGCATTTTCATCAAAAGGACAGCCTCATGATTCAGTTTCTAAAAGCCAATGCCGTTCTACTCGCCCTGGTGGCGGTGATTTTGTACCAGCAAAGTGAGCTCAAAGAGGTTGAGCGCACGCTGAACTACATCTATGCGGCGGTGCAGACGAATAACAACGACATTCAGGCGACCAGAGAAGAGGTGTGGGCGGTGAGCGATTTGATCCTTGCCGTATATGAAGAGGAGGCCGCCGCAGCTGAATAATGCCGCCCATTTTGTGGGCGGTGCTGTGGCTGCTGTCGGGCCGCCTCGTCATCTTGCCATGGCGGTAGAGTGCGCTTGAAGCGCCTGAGAACTGAGGGCTACTGCGTGTTTTGCGGCGTGAGCGGCAGCGCGCAGCGTCATTTGTCCAGGTTTTGTTTGATCCAGTCGGGGCCGGGGCAGGTACCACCTGTAACTCCACCCTCAGGCATTGGTTATGATTTTCGGGTTCAGTCATTACTCAACCGGTACGCTTGCCCCCGCAGAGCGCTCTAGCGATGAGCGCGCTGGTCCCGATGTGGATAGGGAGCAGACGGGACGAACCCCCGCGCAGGTGTATGACTTGGCGCATGAGCGGCGCCTGAGAGCACTTCAGTCCTATATTGAGCAGGGCTATACCCTGAATGAGGCCGCGCGCCTGCTAGGCGTCTCAAACCTGACCGTGCTTCGCTGGGATGATCACGGGCGCCGATAACACGCTACATCAGGCTGACTGAGTCTCCAGCGGACACAGTACCCGCGTCCAATATTGACGCGTAAATACCCAGATTGCCCTCACTGTTGGCGACCAGCTTGCGCATGATTTGCGCATCTTGCGGCAGGTCATCAAAACCGTGCGTGGTCATGGAGCATCGGGG
>JAHEJH010000194.1 GCA_024638905.1 Luminiphilus sp. | reverse complement strand
ATGGGTAGATCAAAGCGCGTGCCGGGGGTGACGCGCTCAGCCGGCGTCAGGTTAACCGTGATATTGAAGTCCGGCCATTTCAGATGTGAACTGATGAGGGCTGCGCGCACCCGGCTGCGGATTTCTCGAGAGCGACTGTCTCCGAGGCCAACCACCTGAAAGGCGGGCAAGCCTGCGCTGAGATGCACCTCAACGGTGATGGAGGGCGCATCGAGACCTGCTTGCCCGCGCGTGCTGATGAACGAGAGGTGCATGGATCATCCTTGATCGCTTGCGGCTGTGCCGGATTAGGGTGGGTTTGATGCCTCTTGGGTCTTACTGATCTCCCTGCTGCCCGGTTGCGGACAGGGCCTCGTCGAGGGCAGCAATTTGCGCCTCCAGCGCCTCGAGCCGTTCGCGAGTGCGCTTGAGTACCGCGGTCTGGGCATCGAATTCTTCCCGACTGACCACATCGAGGCGCGTCAATGCCGACTGCAAAAGACTCTTGGCATTGCGGTCAATCTGCTCAAACACCGGGTCATCAGCCTGGGTTAGCCGCTCAAAAAGTGAGCTGGCGCCGCGCTTTGCTGAGTGATCGTCTGCCATGATTTGCTCCCAACCGGCGAGGGTGATACGCGCATCAATGTAGCGCACTCGAAAGTGACCTGACAGACCTTATCCCGCCAAAAGTGGTGCGTAGCGCGCACTCGTTTGGTGCGGATTGTGGGTGTTCTGCACAGCGCCTGACTATCAGCATAGTGGGCCTAATCATTCTAAATGCAGGAAAAATATTATTTTTTTAAGACTTGGCCCGCTCGTCGCTAAGACGTGTGTGGGGGCAGGTTGTAGCCGGCTCCGACCGGGTTCAACCCAACATGACATCGAAACACAACATTTCGCTATGCAGGAGACACCGAATGAAGGTTTTGAAATACGCACTTCCCGCGCTCGCCATTGCAGGCAGCACAAGTTTTATCGCCCCAACGGCGCAGTCTGCAGAAGTCAGCGGCAACGTGGCACTGGTTACTGATTACAAATTCCGCGGTATTTCGCAGTCTGACAGCAAGCCGTCCATTCAGGGCGGGTTCGATATCGCATTCGATTCCGGTTTTTATCTGGGTACTTGGGGCGCAGCGGTCGACTTCGATTGCGCGATCGATACCTGCGGTGGCGCAAACGGTGGTCTGGAACTTGACTACTACGGCGGCTACTCGCACAGCTTTGACGGCGGTCTGGGCATCGACGTCGGCTACATCTACTACGACTACCCCCAGGACGAGGGCGTGCTGGGTGACTACGAAGAGGTCTACGCCAACGTCAGCTTCGGTGGCTTCTCAGCGGGCGTTGCGTTCTCGGACGAGTACTGGTTCGAGACAGGTGAGATTGTCTATCTGAAGGCCGGCTATGACATGACACTGCCCGGAGACTGGGGGCTGAGCTTCCTCGTTGGGCAAGTCGACTACGACGTGGCCAGCTATGTCGAGACCGACAAGCACGTGCACTGGTTGGTGGGTCTGAGCAAGTCCTGGCAAGGCATCGACTGGAGCCTGACCTATGAGGACACCGATCTGGATGAGAACGAGTGCTACGGCTACGACTGGTGCGATGCAGCACTGATTTTTGGAATGGCCAAGAGCCTGTAACGCAATCGCCGCCCTTACGGGCGGCTCTTATCGGAGGTTGCCATGAAATTGGTTACTGCAGTGATTAAGCCATTCAAGCTGGATGATGTGCGCGAGGCGCTGTCCACGATTGGCGTTCAGGGAATTACGGTGAGCGAGGTCAAGGGCTTCGGTCGCCAGAAGGGACACACCGAGCTGTATCGCGGCGCGGAGTACGTCGTGGATTTCCTACCCAAGGTCAAAATCGATATTGCCATCGCAGATGGCATGGTCGATCAGACCATCGAGGCCATTTCTAAGGCCGCACAAACCGGCAAGATCGGGGACGGCAAAATTTTTGTCTCATCCCTCGAGCATGTCACCCGCATCCGAACCGGCGAGACCGGCGAAGAAGCGCTGTAATTCTGAGCCTTGGAGAACATTCTCATGGAATACGATATTTTTCAGTTGCAGTACGCACTGGACACTTTCTACTTCCTCGTCTGTGGTGCGCTGGTCATGTGGATGGCCGCGGGATTCGCCATGCTCGAGGCAGGATTGGTCCGGTCGAAGAACACGGTCGAAATTCTGACCAAAAACGTCACGCTGTTTGCGGTGGCTTGCATCATGTACATGGTGGTGGGCTACAGCATCATGTACGGCGGCGACATTTTCCTCAGCACGATCACAGGATCGGGTGCTGTTGAAGGCGGTGAGGAAAACGCCACCTACGCGCCCTCAGCGGACTTCTTCTTCCAGGTGGTCTTTGTTGCCACGGCGATGTCCATCGTATCTGGTGCGGTCGCTGAGCGCATGAAGCTGTTTGCTTTCCTCGCCTTCGCAGTCGTTATGACCGGATTTATCTACCCGATGGAAGGTAGCTGGACTTGGGGCGGTAATCCTGTATTCGGCATGTACACGCTGGGTGACTTGGGCTTCCTCGATTTCGCCGGTAGCGGCATCGTGCACATGGCTGGCGCAGCAGCTGCTTTGGCGGGCGTCATCCTGGTCGGTGCTCGCAAGGGCAAGTACGGCCCGAATGGCGAAGTGAACGCGATTCCCGGTGCGAACCTGCCCCTCGCAACGCTGGGCACTTTCATCCTCTGGTTGGGATGGTTCGGCTTCAACGGCGGTTCGGTGCTGGCAACGGCATCAGTCGATTCAGCCAACGCGGTAGCGGTGGTCTTTATGAACACTAATCTGGCCGCAGCCGGTGGGTGCATTGGTGCACTGATCGTGGCCAAGCTGCTGTTTGGCAAGGCCGATCTGACCATGGCGTTGAATGGCTGTCTCGCTGGTCTGGTAGCGATCACTGCGGGTCCGGACACACCCTCTGCACTGCAGGCAACCATCTTCGGTGCGCTGGGCGGCCTATTAGTAGTCTTCTCCATCACCACACTCGATAAGCTGAAGATCGACGATCCGGTCGGTGCGATTTCCGTGCACGGCGTGGTGGGTCTGCTGGGTCTGTTGCTGGTACCGGTTACCAATGACGGCGCGAGCTTCTCCGGTCAGATCATCGGTGCGTTGACGATCTTCGGTTGGGTCTTCGTGACCTCGGCGATCGCCTTCTTCGTGATCAAGATGGTCATGGGCCTGCGCGTCTCCGAAGAGGAGGAGTACGAAGGTGCCGACCTCAGCGAATGCGGCATGGAGGCATACCCCGAGTTTGCCGCTATGAAGTAATTACCCTGTCCTCTCATGGCAGTTTTGGGCCCCTCGGGGCCCTTTTTTTTGGGCGCATGTTTGGACCCGGATGGTTTGCAGTCTTGGCGACCAGAGTGAGCGAGTGATCCACGACAAGTCGTGGCGGTGGATTCTGTCATTATCAGGCATTGCTAAAACCGCATTCAGCCGGATAATGGGGCCTCAGAATAAAGGGGTCTTCTCATGAAACTGGTCACGGCCATTATCAAACCGTTCAAGATGGATGACGTGCGCGCCGCGCTCTCCGATATTGGTGTGCAGGGTGTGACGGTGACTGAGGTCAAGGGTTTCGGTCGGCAGCGTGGTCACACCGAGCTGTACCGCGGTGCTGAATACGTCGTGGATTTCCTACCCAAACTCAAGCTGGAAATCGCGGCTCCCGATGAACAGGTTGAGGCGATTGTAGAGGCCATTATTGCTTCGGCCAGCACCGGTAAAATCGGTGATGGCAAGATCTTTGAACAGGTGGTGCGTATCCGCACCGGCGAAACCGGCGTCGAGGCGATCTGACGCGGTTAGCCCAACCCCATTTGCCCCGTTAGCCGTTCGATAGCGGCGGGCAATTCTGACAGCTCCTGCACCACACCGGATGCACTCTCACTCACGCCACCGTCGGGCGAAAACCAAATGGCTTTTGCGCCGGCCGAGACGGCACCCGATACGTCATTGTCGTGACAATCACCGACATGGATGACTTCATCGGCTGACACCCCTGCTTGCTCAAAGGCTTGATGGAAAAGCGCCGGATCGGGTTTGCTGACGCCGAATTCCTCGGCACGCCAGGCGAAGTCAAAGCACGAACCAATCTGCGTTTTTCGCACATCGGCATTGCCGTTGGTCAGCGCGCCGAGCTGGAACTGACGCCCCAATATGTTCAGCACAGACCGGGCATTGGCATAGAGCACGACCTTATGGCGCTGGGAGAGGAATGCCGTAAAGGCCTCACTCGCTGCCGATTCGGCTTCGCCACCGGGGACGCCATGGTGTTGCAGGAGCCGCTCAATAAAGGACTGCCGAAACAGGCTGATGTGGTGCATCAGCTCCGGCTTATCTTCGAGCAGGGTACGGCGCAGGTCGGCTATCTGCTCCGGGGGGGTGGCCCCTAGCGCAAGCGAGGGAAAGCGCGCGTTGAGATAGGACCACTGTGCCGCTTCTGCGGCTTCCAGCGCCGGCCGCACGTCCCACAGGGTGTCATCGAGATCAAAAGTAATGAGGCGGATTAGCGAACTCATAGGGGGTCACTGCACGATGTTGATCGTGCTCGGTCGAGGTAGCAGGGATGCTCAGTGTTCACCCGCTGGCCGGAAGTTGCCCAATGACTTCTGCCAGATATTCTAGGAAAAGGGTGCCGTCCTCGGCCCGGTAGCGTTGCGTGTCATGCGATCCGACGCCCAGCACACCGATGTCATCCTCACCTGAGCGGATCGCTACCAGTGCCGCAGATCCCTCTGCTGCGGCAGTGCCGAAGACAGTCTGCATTTCCTCCGGGCGCAGCACGCCGGAGAAGCCGCCACCTTGGCGGATCAATTTGCTGGCCAAAGGCGCTTCCGCGCCGTCATCGGACACCCCATCGAGCCAGACCAACGCGCCCATCTCGGCCTTGAAAGTCCCGGTGACCTGATCGAGCCAGATCTTGGTGAGATCGGCCCGGTTTTCGCCGGCAAGGAGAGCGAGAATGGTATTGCGGGTGGCGTCGAGCAGGCGATCATTCTCTCTGCCGATATCGGACAGTTCTGCCAGTTTCTGACGCGAGGTGATATTGCGCTCCCGCAACACGCTGACCTGTCTCTCGACCAAAGAGACAGCGCCCTCGCCTCCGTGTGGCAGATTGAGGACTGCCAGCAAGCCAGGTCGATCCTGTAAAAAATTGGGATGCGCTCTGAGGAAGGCTTCTACGTCTTTGGGGTCCAGTGTGTCGGGCATGTTTCTCGCTCTGGCTCGGTTGTTGTGATTGTGATTTTAATGCGCCGGTGGCGGGAACGTGTCTGCCCTGCCGGTCAGGAGCCGACATGCGGACTGACGGTCCTGACGCCGCGCTCCCCGAATCAGTCTCTCAGAGAGATGGTACCGTCAAATACGGATGCGGTGGGTCCTCCCAGCCAGACAGGCGCCTCGGCGCCGTCCCAACTGACCGAGAGTTTCCCGCCGGGCAGTTGCACCGTGACGGCAGCGTCCAACAAGCCGAGCCCAATACCGTGAGCCACTGCGGCACAGGCCCCGGATCCGCAGGCCTCCGTCTCTCCGACCCCGCGTTCGTACACCCGTAATTTCAGTTCAGTGCGGGAGAGTATCTGCATGAATCCCACATTGACCCGATCTGGAAAACGCTCGTGGGACTCAATCAACGGGCCCAAAGTGTTGACCGGTGCCGCATCGCAGTTATCGATTACCAGAATGGCGTGGGGATTGCCCATCGACAGCGCGCCGATTGACAGGCTTTGCCCCTGAACCTCAAACGGATACTGGGAAGCCAGCTCGGGTGCAGAGAAGGGAATCACAGCGGGTTCAAATCGGGGTGCCGGTAGCCCGGCGAACACGCGTCCGTCCTCTGAGAAACTGAGTGCAAGTGGTTCACCGTCGGTCAATAAGCGAAGGTCACGCTTTCGCGTCAGTCGCTTTTCACGCAGAAAGCGGCCCACACATCGGGCACCATTCCCGCATTGGCCCGCCCGGGAACCATCGGCGTTATAGATGGTATAGCGAAAATCGGCGTCGGGGTCATCGGGCGGTGTGAGCAACAGGATCTGGTCACAGCCAATGCCGCGGCGGCGGTCAGCGATGCGTTTCACCTGTCCCATGCTGAGGTCAACCGCCTGTGTGACACCGTCAATCACCACAAAGTCGTTGCCCGCGCCCTGCATCTTGGTAAAAGCCAGCTTCACGACGCGGGATCCTCAGGGATGCTCTCCCGTTGCCACAGGTCGCCTAAGGACTCTCGCTGACCCACCAGATGCACGGCCTCGCCTGAGACCATGACCTCCGCGGCTCGGGGGCGGGTGTTGTAGTTGGACGCCATCGCAAAACCGTAGGCACCCGTACCCATCACAGCCAGCAAGTCGCCTTCAGACAATGCGAGGGTTCGGTCCTTGCCCAGAAAGTCCCCGGTCTCACAAATAGGGCCGACGATATCCCAGTCTCGAGCATCACCTTCGTGCGGGGTCACGGCCTGAATATCCTGCCACGCCTCGTAGAGTGCGGGGCGAAGCAAGTCATTCATCGCCGCATCCACGACGGCGAAATCTTTTGCGTCACTGGGTTTCAGGTAGAGCACTCTGGTCAACAGGGTGCCTGCGAGGGCGACGATGGAGCGTCCTGGTTCCAGAACCAACTCCAAATCTCGCGACCCCAGCTGCGCTGCCAGTACGCTCATGTACTCGCCAATTGCCGGCGCACTCTCCTGGTAGCTCACACCCAAACCACCACCGATATCGAGGTGGCGCAGATTGATACCTTCTGCCGTGAGGTGATCGATCAATGCCAATAGGCAATCAAGTGATTCCAGAAAAGGCGCTATATCGAGGATTTGACTACCGATGTGGCAGTCAATCCCGACGGGGTCCAAAGACGGATTGTCATGTGCCACCCGATAAAGGCGCTTTGCGGCATCGACGTCGACACCAAATTTATTTTCGCGCAAGCCCGTCGAGATATAGGGGTGTGTGCCCGCATCGACATCGGGATTAACCCGCACGGATACCGGCGCCACCTTTCCGCACGTCGCCGCAACATCCGCCAGTGTCAGCAGTTCGGATTCTGATTCGACATTAAAACACCGGATCCCGTGTTCAAGCGCCGACAGCATTTCCTGCCGTGTTTTACCGACACCAGAGAACACGACCTTGTCTGCCGCACCCCCCGCGGCGATCACGCGCTCCAGTTCACCGCTCGACACCACATCAAACCCGGCGCCAAGCCCCGCCAACACGTTGAGCACAGCCAGGTTGGAATTGGCTTTCACCGCGTAACAAATCAGATGTGGGCGATCAGCCAGTGCAGTTTGGTAGGCGAGGAATGCCGATTCGATCGCCTGCCGTGAATACACATAGGTCGGTGTACCATGGGCCTCCGCGATGGTTTCAAGCGATACGTCCTCGCAGTGGAGCGAGCCTTGCAGGTGCTGAAATACGGACATCAGTAGGCGGTCGCCGATGCGTCATCGGGTTCAGCCGGGCGCAGGGGCCCCTGCTGACCGCAGCTGGCCAGCCAAGCGCAAAGCAGGACGATGAGAAAGGTCCTCACAGTTTGACCTCGGCAAAAGGCGCAGTATAACAGCGCAGTGTGGCGCGCCCACGATGAGGCGGCCTATGGCATTGTGTTAGCACTATCAATTTAGGGGAACCGCCAGATATGGCAAGCAGTGACTACTACGAGCAGATTGAGGAAACGTTTGAGGCGGTCGAGGTCGCCCTCGAATCATTGCCGGATGATGTCGATATCCGTGGCGCCGAGGGCGTGATCAACGCCACCTTCAGTAACGGCGTGGTCTTTGTCTTCAGTCGGCAACCGCCCACCGAGCAGCTCTGGCTGGCAACCCCAGGCGGAGGGTTCCACTACACATGGCATGCCGATACTCGCACCTGGCGAGACACCAAGAGCGGTGAATCTTTTCATGCTTTTTTGGTAGAAGAATTGGCGACGCATACCGGACTGGCATTGACCTGGGACAACCATGAGGATACTCACGGCTAGCGCACTGGCGGCCTGCTGCGCGGTGGCACCACTCGCAGCGTTTAGCGAGTCCGAGCCGCTACAGATCACGAACCTGTCTCCGCTCGCGTCCCTGCGAGCCATAC
>JAHEJH010000190.1 GCA_024638905.1 Luminiphilus sp. | reverse complement strand
TTTTCTTTGAGGACCTCAATGAACTTGAACTCAAAAATGGAGTCACAGTACTGGAGCGAACCAGAGACGCGACGGTGCAGACAGAGTCCATGCGGCTTTATATGGACCAAAAGCGAGCCCGGGGCGAGCAACAAGTAGTGATGACAGGCCGGGGTAGTCGCACGACAGGCTCGGCATTTGAGCTGGATTTACAAAGCAGCATGGCGACACTGAAGGGCGATGTCAGAACGGAATATGAGTAGTAGCCATGCAGAAACACACTCAGGACAGTGCCTGACATGCCCCGCTTGACACACTCACTGCCCACTCTGCTATTCACCGTTCTGCTTACAGTTCAGGGCCTGACGTTCTCTCGCTGGGCTGCGGCGCTGGACTCAGACCGGGATCAACCCATCCAGATTGTTGCTGACGTGGCAGTCAGGGATGAAATGGCGGGCGAAACCCGGTACGAGGGTAATGTTGTACTCACTCAAGGGTCACTGGTGATCACTGCAGATACGCTCTCTATCCGCCACAACACCGACGAAGCCGATAAAATCGTCGCTACCGGAAAGCCGGCGACGCTGGTGCAACAGCCAACAGCCGATCAGGCGCCTGTCGACGCCTCGGCACTGCGCATTGAATATGTTAGATCCCAGGATCTTGTTCGGTTATTGGAAGATGCGCGGATCGCACAAGACGGCTCCACACTCTCTGGCAGTCAAATCGATTATCTGGTCAGTCAGCGCACTGTCAGGGCGGCAGGCACACCGGGCGCCGAAGGGACCGGTCGGGTTGAAGTTGTGATTCCACCCGAAAACCTGCGCAGTGATACTTCCGATGGCTAGCACCCTGAGCGCACATCATCTTGCCAAAGCCTATGGCGGTCGGCCCGTCGTGAAGGACGTTTCTCTACAAGTCAGCGCTGGTGAAATCGTCGGTTTGCTGGGCCCGAATGGCGCAGGCAAAACCACCTGCTTTTACATGATCGTGGGTCTTGTTGAAGCCGATGCCGGTGATATCCGCCTCGACGACGAATCGCTTATGGCAATGCCAATGCATCGCAGGGCTCGCGCGGGCATCGGCTATCTGCCGCAGGAAGCATCCGTTTTTAGGCAGCTGTCGGTGCGAGATAACCTGTTGGCAATTCTTGAGACACGCCCCGAACTGACGCGAAAAATGCGCCACTCGCTGGCCGACTCACTGCTCGAGGAGTTCAATGTTGGCCATTTGGCTGATTCGCTGGGGCAGGCCCTGTCTGGGGGCGAACGTCGGCGAGTCGAAATCGCTCGTGCGCTCGCCACCGAGCCCACTGTGATCCTCCTCGATGAGCCCTTTGCAGGCGTCGATCCCATCTCCATCTCCGATATCAAAGACATCATCTCTCATCTCAAAGCCCGCGACATTGGCGTACTGATCACGGACCACAATGTCCGTGAAACCTTGGATATTTGCGAGCGTGCTTACATCGTGGGCGAGGGACATGTCATCGCATCCGGCACGCCGACTGAGGTGCTGGCCAACGACAGGGTTCGGGAAACATACCTCGGAGAGCACTTCTCTCTCTGAGCGAAAAGCGGCCTGGCGGCAAGCCCTGCCGCACGCACCACACATTCACCCCGCTTTTGAACTCGCCCATGAAAAAAGCGGCGAGTTGAACATTAGCAATTTTCTTGCCAACTTCTTTGCACGACAACGTTGGGGCGATACACTGGATCTCCAGCGAGCGATTATCCGTGGTATGAAACAAGCGCTTCAGCTCAAACTAGGGCAGCAACTGGCCCTGACCCCGCAACTGCAGCAGGCCATCAAATTGCTGCAGTTGAGCACCGTCGATTTGCAACAAATCATTGAAGAGACGCTGGAGAGCAATGCACTCCTAGAGCGCGAAAGTGAACAGCCTGAGGAGGTTGACCTCGATTTTGCTGAGGCAACCGCGTCGGAGGACGCCGCCGAGGATCTGGCCGTGGACACCGTTTGGGAAGACGTACTCCCCTCCTCGGCGCCGCCGACACCCGGCCCTGCTGCTGAGGCCGATTTCTCCGAACAGGACTCTGAAGAGGAATCCCTGCGGGACCATTTACTTTGGCAACTCAATCTGACGCGTTTTTCAGACACCGACCGCCTGATCGCTATGGCGCTGATTGATGCCGTCAACAGCGACGGCCGTCTCACGCAAACCGCAGAGGACCTTCACGCCGATCTCGGCCTGGACGACGTGGACCTCGACGAGGTGGTCGCTGTGCTGCATCGGTTACAGCACTTCGAGCCGCCAGGCATTTTCGCCGCAGATTTGCGCGAGTGTCTGCTCATCCAGTTAAGACAGCTACCAACCGATACGCCATATCGAGATGTTGCGGGGGCACTCGTCGGCCGTCACCTCGCGCAGCTACCCACAGCACCCCCTCGCCAATTAGCCAGAAAACTCCGTGCCAGCGAGAGCGAACTCGACGGTGCTATCCAATTGATTCGTTCGCTTGATCCAACGCCCGGCGCCTCAATCGGCAGTGAGCAGACGGAGTACGTCACACCTGACGTATTTGTCCGGCTGAGCGATGGCCGCTGGCAAGTGGAGCTGAACCCTGAAGTCGCCCCGCGACTTCGAGTGAATGATCACTATGTTGCCATGCTGAGCGACGGATCGGCAGCCGACAAAGGATATGTGAAAGAACAGTTACAAGAAGCCCGCTGGTTCATGAAAAGCTTGCAAAGCCGCAACGAGACATTGCTCAAAGTCGCAGCCAAGATTGTCGAGCACCAAAAAGCCTTTCTGGAGGTCGGTGAAATCGGCATGAAACCGCTGGTGCTCGCAGATATCGCAGCAGAGGTAGACCTGCACGAGTCCACCGTATCCCGCGCGACCACCAGAAAATACATGCACACACCGCGGGGCACTTTCGAGCTGAAGTACTTCTTTTCCAGCAGAGTGACGGGCGATGAAGGGGACGACATTGCCTCCACCGCGATTAAGGCTGCGATCAAACAACTGGTCGCCCACGAGGATGTTCGAAAGCCGCTGAGCGATGCCAAATTGTGTGCGCTGCTCAAGGAGCGGGATATGCCAGTAGCCCGCAGAACGATCGCAAAGTATCGCGAGCAGCTTGCGATCCCCCCCTCAAATGAACGCAAACGTCTAAACTGAATTGGCAAGAATCGGGCAAGGAGTGAGAAATGAACCTGACTATTAGTGGACACCACTTGGATGTGACGCCAGCTATTCGGCAGCATGTAGAGGAGAAACTGGTACCGATTGAGCGTCATGGCGACCACATAACCCGCATAGAGGTGACACTCGTTGTCGAGAAACATTTGCACAAGGCAGAGGCCAACCTCCACGTTGCGGGCGCGGATCTATTTGCCTCATCCGAGTCAGATGATATGTATGCCGCCATCGATTCGCTGGCTGACAAGCTGGATCGACAGGTGATCAAGCACAAGGAAAAACACCGGGGCCATTGATCGATGTCTGACCCAAGCGCAATGACCCTGGGCCACTTTCAGGCGCTGAGCGAGCAATCCCTGCTCAGCAAAAAGCGCGTGTTCGAGCGTGCGGCCGAGGCGATGGGCGGCGCACTAAATCTTAGTAGCGAAACCATTTATCGCGCGCTGCTGGCACGAGAAAAGTTGGGCAGCACAGCCATCGGAGAAGGGATCGCCATCCCCCATTGCCGCATAAATGACTGCGCTGTGGCGGCCGGTTGTCTCGTGACCTTACAAGAACCTATTGACTTCGGCTCTGCAGACGGCCAGGACGTTGATATCATTTTCGTACTGCTGGTGCCCGAGGAGGCGACAGAAGCTCATCTGAAGTTACTGGCCGCCTTAGCGCGAAGTTTCTCAAACGCAGAAGTGCGCGACCGCGTGCGCCAGACACAAGACCCTGAGGCCCTGAAACAACTCCTGGTAAGTGGTGACGCTGCATGACACCCAAGCTCATCATCATCAGCGGCAGCTCGGGCGCTGGTAAGAGTAGCGCACTGCGACTCCTTGAGGACGAGGGATACTACTGTGTGGACAATCTCCCACCGAGGCTGTTACCCGAGTTCTCAGAGGAGATCATCGGTCACCCGGAATACGAACGTTTCCAGGGCGTTGCCGTCTGCGTCGATGCGCGCGCTATTAAAATCGGAGCTCACGACAACTCTGAGTTGATGTCACATCTGGCTACGCTGCCCGATAGGCTCATCATCTTTTTGGATGCTCAACCTCAGGTGCTGTTGAAGCGTTTCAGCGAAACCAGACGCCGACACCCGCTTGCGGGACCTGACAATTCTCTACCCGAGGCCATTTCACGCGAAAGGAAGCATCTCGAGCCGATCGCGGCGAATGCGGACCTACTTATCGATACCACCGATCTCACCCCGCGAGCACTGCGGGACATGATCACCAGCCGTGTCGTTCAGCAGCGAGATGGCCTCTCGGTGCTGTTCGAGTCTTTTGCTTTTAAACGTGGCGTTCCGACGGACGCCGACTTTGTCTTTGATGCCCGAGCATTGCCCAATCCCTATTGGCAAGACGAACTGCGCCCCCAGACCGGCCTCGACACAGAAGTCATCCAGTTTCTGGAAAATGATCCGCGATGCCTTACTTTCTTCGAAAAACTGAAAGACTTCATCGCTAGTGTTTTACGCGACTTCGACCAGTCCGATCGAAGCTATATGACGATTGCCATCGGTTGCACTGGCGGTCAGCATCGCTCCGTTTATCTGACCGAGAAGTTACATCGAGACCTGATCGCGCAGTTTCCTGCGGCCCAAATTCGCCATCGAGACCTGCAAGAGGCGTGCAGCTGAGAATGGAAAAGACGATCACGGTCATTAATCCGCTTGGCCTCCATGCCCGGCCCGCCGCAAAAGTGGTGGACTGTGCGGCCCGATTCACCAGCGACATTCGTATCAGCTATCAAAATCAGGAGATCGATGCGAAAAGCATCATGTCGGTACTCATGTTGGCTGCACCTTGCGGTGCAGAGCTCAGCGTGGCGATCTCTGGTCATGACGAGAACGACGCGATGATTGCGCTTGAAACGCTTTTTGCCGGCGGGTTCGACGAGCTGGAATAAGTCACAAAGGCATTTTCGCGGGTAGATCTTCAGAGTCGGTAGCGGATAATGGCGACCTCAGAGGAGATCCCGCTGTGAACTCACCCGCCAATTTCCCCACCAAGACAGAACGTCTTGAACTCGCCCTGCGGTCTCGCACGCTGGGCGACGTCGCGGGTATTCTGGCTGAGATGTCACCCGGTGACGTCGCTTATTTGATCAGCTCTTCACCCCCTGACTACCGCGCGCTGCTGCTTGGCCTTCTCGAACCTGAGCAGGAAGTGCTGGTTGTCAACGAATTGCCAGACGAACTCCGCAACGCCGCTTTGGCTGACCGGGAGCCCGAGGCACTGGCCGAGATTGTCGAACAGCTGGATGATGATGACGTCGCCGACATCCTCCATGAGTTACCCGATGAGGTGACCGGTCAAGTGCTGGCGATCATGGATGAGCAGTACCGCCAGCGCCTTCAGAAAGTGTTGAGCTTTTCTGATGACGTTGCGGGTGGTTTGATGAGCACCGACACCATCACCATCCGCGCAGATCTGACGCTGGATGTGGTTCTGCGCTATCTCCGCCGGCATACGGAGCTCCCGCCCAATACCGACAGTCTCATTGTGGTAAACCGCAGCGATCGATTTGTAGGGCTGCTGGCAATCGGTACCGTGCTCGTGTCTGACCCTGCCGTGTCTGTTCGGGAGATGATGATCACTGACCAAGAGGCCATCGCCGCCGATACACCCGCAACCGAGGTGGCGCGGCGATTTGAGCGAAATGACTGGATTTCTGCGCCGGTGATCGATGATGACGGCAAGCTGCTCGGACGGATTACGATTGACGACGTAGTGGATGTCATCAGAGAAGAGGCAGATCACTCCCTGACCTCGCTTGCCGGTCTGGCAGAGGAAGATACCTTTGCGACGGTATGGCAGTCAGCACCTCGCCGCGCCGTGTGGCTGGGCGTCAATCTTGGTACGGCGTTACTGGCATCTTCGGTGATCAATCTGTTTCAGGACACCATTGAGAAAGTGGTCGCACTTGCAGTGCTGATGCCGATTGTGGCCTCCATGGGGGGTATAGCGGGCACACAGAGCCTGACGATCCTGATTCGCGCTATGGCGATGGGTCAAATCAATCATCGCAACGAGTTGTGGCTCATCGGCCGCGAATCATTAGTCGGGCTGCTCAATGGACTGCTCTGGGCCGCCGTGATTGCCGCTGCCGCGTCGCTGTGGTTCGGCGACCCGATGCTTGGCGTCATTATTGCCTGTGCCATGTTGATCAATTTAGTCACGGCGGGCGTGACGGGCGCAGGTCTCCCTATCGTGCTCCGTAAACTGCAAATTGACCCTGCGTTGGCGGGTGGCGTACTGGTCACCACCGTTACCGATGTGATGGGTTTTCTGGCTTTCCTCGGACTCGCCACTGCATTTTATGCGTGATGGCAGCAGATCATGACCGACTCAGATACCGGCGAGACAGATGACCTGCGACCCAGCAAGAGTGAGCGCAAGCGTCAGATGCTTGCGCTACAAGAAATGGGCGAGCGGCTGGTTTCACTGTCACGCTCGGACCTTGATCGAATCAATATTCCAGATGAGCGGCTCAAAGAAGCGATAGAAACGGCCCGCAACATTACGGCCCGCGGCGGCCTCAAAAGGCAGCTACAGTTTATCGGCAAATTGATGCGTTCAACGGATACCGCGCCCATTGAGACGGGTCTCGCTGTGCTCGATCAGCAACATGCGGTATCCACTGCAGGTTTGCATCGCGTCGAGGCGGCTCGGGATCGCTTACGGGAAGAAGGTGACATGGCACTTGGGGACATCCTCGCCATCTGGCCCGCTGCCGAGGCGTCCCTGCTGCGTCAATGGATTCGCCAGCATCCCAAAGAAATCCAGCGCGGCAACGAAAAAGCGCACGCGAGAAAGCTATTTCGCTACCTATCAGAGCTCGATGCCGCAGCATCCGTCGACGATTGATCTTCGACCACTTGATCTTCCACCCGGGGCAGCTGGGACTTCGCATCAAACACGCGCTCAAATGCGACCTCAGGGTTATCAAGATCGCCGCTCACGGCATAAACACCGCTCGATAATTGATTAACCTGATCCTCAAAAACTTTACTGATTAGATAAGTGCCCGCAGCTACGGGTAATCCCCCGGCAAGTGCTGCCACCCAGGGAATATTTTCAACCAGCGGCAGCGTCACCACCAACTCGCCGTCCAGCGTCTCGGCGACAAGATCGATATCGCTACTAAAGGTAAAGTACCCCCCAGACCCTTCGATGGAAAAGTCAGGGATGCGCAAGTCGCCCTGCGAAAAATTGAAGCTGCCCCCTGCGCTATCGAATGTCACGCCCGGATCGAATAGCTGATTCATATTGGCACGACGAAACAAACCCGAGAGATTCAGCAAACTCAGCAACCGCAGCGCCCCGGTCGCCTCCGCATTGGCCGTGACAAACGATCCGGCCTCCATCTCCAGTTCCATATCACCGCTCATCGCGGTCAGCTCAAAATCGGCGGGACTGCCCGGCCATTGCCACTCAGCGTCCAACCTGCCGCGCTCGGTTTCCACCAGTGGGGCGACGCCTATCAAGGCAAGAGAAGTGGCCACATCTTGGAGCTCTGCTGCGAGTGACAGCGTGGTCGACTCGCCCTCCTCGCTGGACTGCCAAATCATCCGCGTTTTTGGCAGCCAATTGATACCGAGAAAATTGCCCGTCACCTCTCTGAACTGCCAACCCTCGCCCTCCACGTAATCGATTGCGAGATCCAGATCACCCAATTTGGTATCGGCACGATGGATACCCTCCACAGACACATGAAGTTGGCGCATCCAGGCTCCCAGCGCGCCTTGAGGGTCGGGCGGCGCAGCGCGCTCAGCCCACTGCCCGCTCACCTGCGGCAGGCCCTCGAGGTCCAGATACTCAATGCGCAACTCACGCTCCAGACTGGCCCGCAACGCCGCCGCCGAGTCCGATACCGGAGCACTAGTGAACTGTTGAAGTTGCCCGCGAAGCCAGGGCAGCTCAAAACCCGCATACAACGTTTCACCCTCCAGATTGGCGTTGAGTGACAGCTCGCCCAGTTCTTCA